>JAKSJT010000051.1 GCA_024402125.1 Bacteroidales bacterium | reverse complement strand
GTCCAAGTACCATAGCACCTGCAAGAGCAATAACACCTCCACAAGTGTGAACAACTGTTGATCCTGCGAAATCATGGAAACCAAGTTCAGCGAGCCAACCTCCTCCCCAAGTCCAGTGACCTTCTATAGGATATACAAAAACTGAAATCAATACTGATATAACAATGTACATGGAGAACTTTGTACGTTCTGCCATACCACCAGACACGATAGTAGCCGCTGTTGCGCAGAAAACTGTCTGGAAAATAAGGGTACATTCAGCAGGGATATTAGAATCACCGATGAAAGACCAGTCAAAAAGATGGAGCTCACCGATAAATCCGTTACCTGTTCCATGCATGATTCCAAAACCGATCATCCAGAAAAGGATGGATCCGGCCATGAAATCCACAAAGTTCTTCATCAAAATATTAGCGGTATTCTTTGAGCGGGTAAAACCTGCCTCAACGAGTGCGAAGCCTGGTTGCATGAAAAACACTAGCATTGCTCCTAAGAGTACCCATACTGTATCTAGACTGTTTATTGTTGAAATAGCTTCCATAATCTTTACTTTTTATCTGCCAATACTGTATCACCACACTCGCCTGTTCTGATAGACCATGTCTCATCGATTGGGCTCACGAAAATTCTACCGTCACCAACTTCACCTGTGTGAGCTGCCTCTAGAATTGCATCAACAGCCGGTTTTACGAACTGGTCACGGCAAATGATTGTAATCTCAATTCTAGAGATAATGTCGGTGCTGTACATGACACCACGATAAATTCTGTCTTCCCTGTTCTGGCCAGTTGCATGAACTTCCGAATAAGAGAACCAGTTAATGTCGGCAGTGAAAAGAGCTTCCTTCACCTGCTCAAACCGTGTTTTACGGATAATTGCTTTAATCTGTTTCATAACACTACTACTTATAAGTTTTTTATGTTTAGAATGATAATCCGAATGTCAAATAACACTTCTGGCTACGTGGATTTGCCATAATCTGAGCAAACACAGGAATTGTTGCTGATCCAATCTCCAGATCCTTTGAAGCGGTCAAACTACAATTGACAACGCCAAAGCCTTTCACACCATAAAAGTCATTTTCCCACGGAGATGCAGCTACTGCAGCAGACCACTCAAGTCCCGCAAAAGAGAAAGGCGCAGATACCTCAAAATAAGTAGCATACGCTTTTTTACCCTCTGATGTCAATCCAACAAAGCCTAGGAAGTATGTATTCCAACTAAATGCTACAGGACCAAAATCATATCCTATATTCGCCTCCAACATATGTGGTGTATCTCTATGGTATGTGAAATACTTAGTAGAGCTATCCGCACACCAGTAATCAGTGAGACCGATTGAGAAACCTCCGACTGAATACCCTAGCGAGAAATCCAATTCTCGATAATCCCCAGAGAAGCCAGTAGAACCCCAAGCGCTAAGAGAGAGACCCTCCCACTCTATTCCAAGTGTTGGCTGAATCGCAGCGCCGTCAAGTTTCTGACCACGCCATGCGTAAGTACTGACCAAATCTACACCGATACTTCCCTTAACAGGTTCTGCGGCATAAAGAGAACTGATTGGGTTGAGGCAAAAGATGGATGCCATCAACAGAAATGAAAAAACCTTTTTCATGTTTCTAATAATTAAGTTATACACTACTACTAAATATTAAAAAAGGCCAGCCCTTAAATTTGGACCAGCCTTCAAAAAATATATACACTACTAACTAATAACTTTCTCTACTCTTTATCGTTGGCTGGTCCTCTTATTTTTCATACGATTATTCTGAGCCTGAGAATTATTATTCTGGCTCTGCTGCTGATTATTCTGATTATTGAATACGTATGAATATGTGACTTTCATTGTCTCTGCATTGTTTCTGTTAGCGAAGATAATAAATAATTTTAATAAATTCCTAAAAAATTTTATTATTTGCTGCATATTTTTTTGAAAAAGGTCCTGCACACCGAAATGCGGCGAAAAGAAGATCTCTTTTACCCCTCACAACCATGTCTCAATCACTATTGGACAGAAATAAAATATGCCCCAGAAGATTTACTTCCGAGGCATATCTAATATCAGTATTTGATTAATTTCTTCTATGAAAGAGCATCTACTAGATCAAGAATCTTCTGGAGCTCATTTGGAATTCTAATGTGCTGAGGACACTTCTCAAGACAAACATTACACTTTGTACATGCATCTGCTCTAGATCCGTCAGCAAGGTCCTTCTTGAAGCGAGTAAGGAATATCTTCTTTTTCTTCTTATTCTCCTTGTCCTGCTTTGTTGGATCTGGGATATTAAGTTCATCCGATGTTGTATTGAATACTTTGAAGTTGCCAGGGATGTTAACACCATTTGGACAAGGCATACAATACTCACAAGCTGTACAGTTGATATGTGTATTTGAATTATAAAGGTCTGCAACCTTCATCATGAACTCATTGTCAGACTCATCGAATGGCTTGAAAGCAGAGAATGTAGCAATATTCTCCTTAAGCTGAGCCATATTTGACATACCACTAAGGGTACAGAGGATAGCAGGATATGAAGCGACATATGTAAGAGCCATTCCAGCTGGGCTAAGATCAGGTCTGCGCTGTGCCATATAATTCTTAAGACTCTCGCTAACGGTAGCAAGTCCACCACCTCTGATAGGTTCCATTACTGTAATAGGAATGTTCTTTTCAGCGAGCATAGTATAAAGTGTCTTAGCATCTGTATCGCTAGCTCCTCTCATAGACTCCCAATCGACATAGTTCATCTGAATCTGAACGAAGTCCCACTGATATGGAAGGTCGAGAAGTTCCTTGAATGCAGCGTTGTTTCCATGGAATGAGAATCCCAAATGACGGATACGGCCTGCCTTCTTCTGTTCAAGAAGCCAATCAAGAAGTCCGTTATCAATGTATCTCTCCTTCATGGCCTGAAGTCCAGAAAGATTATGAAGAAGATAGAAATCGAAGTATGTTGTCTGAAGCTTCTTAAGAGAATCCTCAAAGATCTGCTGACCGACCTCAAGAGTCTTAGCAGTCTGATGGTTTGAAAGCTTTGTTGCTATATAATATGACTCTCTTGGATATCCGCTAGCTGCAAAACCAATACCTGTAGCTTCTTCCGATCCAGCGTATCCTGATGCTGTATCAAAATAATTAACGCCATGGTCAAGAGCGTACTTGATCATTTCGTTAACCTGAGCCTGATCAATCACAGCATTTCTGCCCTCGCCCTTTTTAGGGAACCTCATACAACCAAGACCAAGGAGACTGATCTTCTCCCCTCCTAAAGTCTCCCACTCCCTAGTTACAACTTTAGCACCTTCTGCTGGTTCCATGTTAATGTTTGTCTTAACTGCCTTGTTTGAAGAACCGGAGCAAGAAGAAAGAATCGCAGGTGTAACAGCAAGTGCTGTTCCTGCCGTTACCATAGCTTTAATAGCATCGCGGCGATTGAGTTTATTTTCCATGTAGAATTAAAGTTTTTATTAGAATCTGCTTAAAATAGAATCGATGGCACTGAGTTCCTCATCGCTGAATCCCATCTTATGAACTGCCTGAATATTATCCTGAAGCTGAGCCACACTGCTCGCTCCGATAATAACAGAAGTAACTCTTGGATTCTTAAGGATCCATGAAAGAGCCATCTGAGCTAGAGACTGGCCTCTAGAACCTGCAATCTTATCAAGTTCCTTAAGATTAGCGACAACGTTTTCAGTAATGCTGTCACTCTTTAGGAAGTGATTAAGAGATGCTCTAGATCCTTCTGGAATTCCGTTGAAGTATCTGTTTGTAAGAAGTCCCTGAGCAAGTGGAGTGAAAGCGATGTAACCAACTCCCATATCGGCAGCACCATTCTGAACTCCGTTCCACTCAGCATCTCTGAACAGCATATTATATTTACCCTGGTGAAGAAGACAACGAACGTCATGGTCCTGAAGGTACTTGTAAGCCTCATAAGCCTTGTCTGCAGGATAATTGGAGATACCCACATAAAGAGCCTTTCCGCTTCTTACAATATCAACAAGAGCCTGCATTGTTTCCTCGATAGGAGTCTCAGGATCATATCTATGAGAATAGAAGATATCAACATAGTCAAGTTTCATTCTCTTGAGGCTCTGGTCAAGGCTGGCATTGAGATACTTTCTTGAACTTCCTTCGCCATATGGTCCTGGCCACATGTCAAAGCCTGCTTTTGTCGAGATGATCATCTCATCTCTGTATGGTCTAAGATCACTTGCCATAACCTGTCCGAATGTGCTTTCTGCACTTCCGTATGATGGGCCATAGTTATTTGCCAGGTCAAAATGTGTAACACCACTATCGAATGCTGACAACAGGATGCTACGGCTTCTCTCAAGCGGAGCTGTATCTCCGAAATTATGCCACATTCCAAGTGACACTACTGGTAGTTTTAGGCCGGAATATCCGGCATTACGATAAACCATACCTTTCTGGTAACGGTTTTCGTCTGCTGCGTAAAGAGGAGTGATCATGCTAATATTTGTTTGTCACTAATTTAGAAACAAAAATCGGATTGTGAATAGTGTTTTGATTTATCTGACTTCCTGCAAGTCTTTGATTCCATCTCTATTGAGTGTAATTCTAAAGCGCCTGAATTCAGTTACATCTCCATACCTATATTGAAGAATGGTATTGAGGAAATAGTCCTTGGTACAAGGAACATCTACCATCTCCCCATCCTCATTCACGATACTTACTGTTGTAATAGGATCATCCATCTTTCTTAAGAACGGACGGACCTGGATACGGATGATATCGTTGATACCACAGAAACTATAGGTGCTGCTCTTCTCCATCGCACTTCTATCAAGCAGAACCTTCTTTCTATAAAGAATTACCTTCTCATCAGAGAAGAGGTCCTCAGCACCGAACAGATGAACTCTGTTTCTGAGCTCCTCAATCTCCTGCGGCATATTTGACAGTGGAATAAAATCCACGGCCTCCTTCAATGTTCCTATCGGATTGGAGCGGATATTGATCTTCGCCTTATTGTCATAGTACTTGTCACTCAGACGATGAGCGAACCAGAAACGCATAAGTTCCTTGATACGGTCCTTCATCATATAACTGATGATAAGAGCAACGAAGAGTGGCCATGTCAAATTACCGAAGTACTTCTGGAATGCCCATGCTACAACTGTTGCAAAGATCATCGCGATACCGGCAGCAAGGCTGTAGTATGCCTGCTCCACAAGAACGCCATCTCTCTTTTTAGGAACTCTCAAAAAGAGAATGCTCTCGACCAGTTTCTTAAGGACTCCACGTCTATGAATATAATCACTGTTCTGAGTAGGGCTATCCTGTTCCACTACTGGAAATCCGTGTTCTTTCTGCAAAGTATACACATCTTGAAGCAGGGCAGTAATTCTCTCATCCTTGACCCCATGAGTCAGCAGATGATATGAGTACCTGCATACAGTATTGAAAAGGAACTCCGAGCAGTATTCGTGGCACTTGGAAGAAGGCAGTTTATCAAATGAAGCGAGTATTGCGCGGCAGTTGTCCACAAAACCACCGCAGGCAAGTCTGATTTCATCACCAGAAGACATGGAGAGGATTCTGTCCCTCTCATCCCTTAGTGAACTCTTGACTATGGCACAGAACAACTTCAACTGATAATCGTAATCAGTATCATTTGATGCAGCCTGAACATTCTTTAATGGGAGAGCGTCTCCTCCAACTATATCGCCAAGGCTGAACCTAGGAGTTATTAGGCGGATATTTGATTTTACCGAACGATAGAATTCTGTCTTTGTGAAAGTAGTTGGCGTGATATCCAGACTTCCTGGCACAAAAATCCACATGCCGACAGAGAAATCACCCTCATGAGGCTGATCTCCTGCGACAAATCCCATCTTGAACTCTATCGAGTACCTGTCGTGAACTTTTGTTTTAAGATCTATCATTAGACTATTTCCAATTCTTATAAGGATTCTTCATTAGCATGGAGTTGTAATATCTTATATCTCCCGTAACTTCTTCACCAAGCCATTCCGGTTTATCAAAAGTTTCATTCTCATCTCCAAGCTCTACTTCCGCTACTATAAGGCCTTCGTTGTCCCCATGGAACTCATCAACTTCCCATGTGTGGACTCCATCTGTATTCTTTACAAGATAACGGACTTTATCAATGACGCCAGGTTCAGCAAGTTCAAGCATTGCCTTTACATCCTCAACGGGGATTTCTTTCTCCCACTCAAATCTTGACAAACCTGAGCCATTTCCCATACCCTTGACTGTCATATATCCCTTGTCACCCTTGATACGGACTCTGACAGTGCGCTCCGGTGAAGAGTTGAGATAACCCTGAGTAATACGAGTTGCCTTGAAGGCAATCTCCTTAAAATCTCCTTTAACGAGGAACTTTCTTTCTATCTCCTGTGCCATATGTTACTATGCCATCTATTTAACGTCAAATACCTTCTTATATGGATTAGGTATTGTATAAGCAGGCCAAGATGTTTCAGAGCCTTCCGGTCCATTAGGATCGCCATATTTGACAAAGTTAGTCCAATAAGCGATCATTTCCTCACTTAGAGCGTAGTCTTCTTTTGTCCAAGGTCTCCAGTTTCTTCCTACTGTATGGAATGTATACCAAAGGTCAGATCCGTGGAATGCTCCAGAGTCATCACCCGGGAGTTTCCTGTCGAACGAATACTGGTAGATTGGCTGTGATGAAACAGTATTGATAAGATTACAGAACTCATCAAGCACTGAACCCTTACCAAATGGAAGGTCATCCGCAGTTGCTCCAATAATATATGGAATGTCGAGAATATTGCCATTCTCGATAGCCTCATACATATCTTCAGTCATAATAACACCATCGACATATGGTGAAGTGACAGCCCTCTTACCTGTTTCTGCAGAGAACCTGTTCGCAAGATCATTGATCTCCTCTGGAGAAAGAGCTCTCATCTGTTCAAGTGTTGTATAGCCTCCGAACTCCATCATTTCCTGACCTATGATATCATTCTGTACTGATATGCCACTGTTACCTGGACCTCCGACACCTCCGCCACTCTGCATAATTGCTTTTGCAATCTTGCCTTTAGCCAGAGGCGAGATAATCAGATCCTTTACACTCATAGCACCAGCACTCTGTCCGAATACTGTTATGTTATTTGGATCGCCGCCAAAAGGCTCGATGTTATTGCAGATCCAATCAAGGGCTGCAAGCTGATCATAGAGTCCATAGTTTCCTGAAACTCCGTCAGGGTCCTCCTGGCTAAGAAGAGGATGACAGAAGAATCCAAGATTTCCTAAACGATAATTGATAATCACAGTGACCACATCCTGCTGAGCCCAATACTCTCCATCAAGCGCACAATGATTACTAAGTCCTATTGTAAATCCGCCTCCATGGATATACATCGCAACTGGGAGTTTCGCATTCTTGTTTCCGACAGCCCATTTCGGTGTCCACACATTGAGAGTAAGGCAGTCCTCACCCATTGGCTGTGGTCCTTGATAATAGAATTCCTTACCTGTAAAGGACTCCAACGAATTCCATACCTGCCAGCTGGCCAGGCCATAGTCATTACAAGCCCTTACTCCTTCCCATGGAACCACAGGCTGAGGCTTTACCCATCTGAGGTCTCCAACTGGAGGTGCTGCATATGGTATGCCTTTATACATCATGACATCGCCCTTTTCGTTAGAGATGCCTGATATCTTTCCACCCTCAACTGTTAATATGGTCTTATCCTGACAGGACACAATAGACAGGCATAATGCCAACAGACCGAGAATATGACTAGCTTTCATAATATGAATTATTTACTTTCTAATAAAATCACAAATTGGATCACCTATATCAAAAGTAAGTGACTTTGACTTTCCCTTCTCCACTTTAAATGTCAGATCAAAATGTCCCGCTCCATCCACATGGAATGAGAATGTATCGCCTGACACGTGCTTAAGAACGCTGTCCACTTTCTTCAGCCTGAAATGAAGTTCACCCTCTTCCAAAGAGACTGTCGCTTCTCCAAACTGATCTTGAGTGTAGGTTCCAACATATTTTTTAAGAGGCAAAGTCTGAGGTTTCGGATCTTCCTTCTTACCACTTGAGGAACTCTTTCTCTTGCCGTCCTTATACTTTTCGAGATTGTCCTTTGCGTAATCAGGACCGTCAATGCCAAGATATAAATCAATCAGCTTAAGTGCAAGACCTTCCTGCATACTGGATGTAGCTCCGTTGGTAGTAAGGACCGCAATGCCTAGATTCATATCAGGCATAAGTCCGACAAGTGATGTATAGCCGTAAGCCAGACCCGTATGACGGATATAGCGTCCTTTGGCATTCTGCTCCACTCCCCAACCTTGTCCATATGTCCTGATAAGATTATCTGAAAAACCTGACACTGACTGAGGTTTGAACAAGTACTCATGGTTTGTTTTTGACACGATAGTCTTCCCCTGGAATTGGCCACCATCAAGATGCATCTTAAGCCAATTGCCCATATCCGATGCAGTTGTCATTACGAAGGCCGCAGGTGCGACTGCACTGAGCCATGTGAATGCATCTTCTCTATCATCTCTAGGCTCAAGATACAGTTCATCCTTATCCACATTGTACTGAACTCTATATCCATAAGCCAGGTCTTTTGATGTCTTATAAGCCTTAGCTCCAGTTGTAGAGTGAACCATTCCTAAAGGAGCGAAGATCCTTTCAGCCATCGCATCATCCCAACTCTTACCGGTATACTTTTCGATAATCTTGGCAGACACAGTATACATTTCATTGTTGTAAGCATACTTTGTTCTGAAATCATATGTTGGCTTTATCGCTGCAAATACCCCATACAATCCATCCCTATCGTAGCCGAAGAAAGGAAGATCATCCATAGCGTATTCCTTCCAGCCATTATGATGAGAGTTAACCTCCCCCACCATCATATGTTCAGTCACCCATGGATCATACATTTTGAAATCCGGCAAGTGCTTTATGACAGGATCCGTCCAATCGACATCGTACTCATCCACAACGGTCGCCAGAAGTGTAGAAGTAAACGCCTTTGTCGTAGAAGCCAGAACGAACTGAGTCGTCTCAGGATCCACAGGTTTTCCGGTGCCGTCCTGTTTGGTTACTCCGAACCCTTTCAGATAAACGACCTCTCCATCCTTGACTACGACTATAGACATGGCAGGAATATTCCACTCCCTGAATGTCTTTTCGCAATACTCATCAAAACCAGCAGGTATACTTTGTGCGAAAGCTAGAGTAGAAAATAATACCGATAATATTATTAATGATAAACGCTTCATAGAGAGTAAAAATACGCTAACTTAAATTATGTCCTAATATACAAATATCTTCTCTAAGTGCCTAAGAGATAATTACCAAATTGATAGTCTCTTAATAAATTGACTAAAGGCCTTTTTACATTATATTTGTAAAAAAGTATTTGATATGAATCTTAGAACAATTCTCTCAGCAATTGCAATTGCTCTTACTATGGCATCCTGCTCGCATAAGACATCCATCGAATGGATAGAAGGCCCCCTTAACCCTGAAACGGGCAAGGCAATCCATACCCTTAAGATTGTCAATCCTCCAGCAGAGGACGGATGGTCTGTATGGTTCTGCCAGTTCAAAAGAGCTATGGCTATCCAAGACGGATCCAACGGCTCAGCTGAGAATATCACAGGTTCACTATACAGATCATTTCCGACAGCAGCATATAAGGATACTGTCATTATCAGATACGCCTCAACTGATCTGAAAAGACACTCATGGGCTCCTGAAGGATTCTGCCTCCAGACAAAAGACGGAAAGACCCTTGACCTTGAAGTCAAGTACACTCTCCTTCCTTGTGATATAATTGAAGACTTCCCATACACTGCAACTGCACTTAAGCCATATGACATGATTCCTGAGCTTAAATCAGTTAAGGAGCTTGAAGGAAAGACTTCCTACTCTACTCCTTCAACTAGCATTGTAGCTGGAGACAAGGCTGGATGGTATAGAATAACCATTGACGGAAGCATTGCTATCGAGGCTACCGATGAGGATGGTCTCTACTACGCTCAGACAACACTTGACAACCTTAAGAGAAACTGCGGCGGCAAGGACCTCCCTAATTTGGTTATCGAAGACTGGGCGGACATGCAGTTCAGAGGTCTCATGCTTGATGTATCCCGCAACTTCACAAAGAAGGAGGGAGTACTTAAACCCATTGACATCATGGCCCACTACAAGGCAAACGTTCTCCATCTCCATCTAGGTGATGACGAAGGATGGCGTCTGGAGATTGATGGTCTTCCAGAGCTTACAAGCTACGGTTCCTACAGAAACATCCCAACAATTGGTGCTAACGGCGAGATTATCGAGGAGAATGCCCTTCTTCCATCATACTCCGGAGGATTTACAAACAAGGATGCTACCGGTAACGGATATTACACAAAGGCTGATTTCATCGAGATTCTAAAGTACGCAAAAGACCACCATATAAGAGTAATTCCAGAGTTTGACACTCCTGGCCACTCAAGAGCTGCAGTCAAGTCTATGGAGAAGAGGTTCAAGGATACAGGTGACGCTTCATACCTGCTAAGCGAAGCTTCTGACACATCTAAATATGTCTCAGCTCAGGACTACTCGGACAATGCCATCAATGTCGCACTCCCTTCTACCTACAAGTTCATATCTAAGGTATTTGACGGAATCATTTCCATCTACAAGGAGGCAGGCATTGCCCTTGAGACCATTCATATTGGTGGTGACGAAGTTCCAAGCGGAGCCTGGAAGGGTTCACCATCATGTCAAAAGCTCATGCAGGAAAACGGATGGACAGACATTAATGTCCTTAAAGATTACTACATCAGCCATGTCCTTGACATAGCTCAGGAAAAGGGCGTCAAGATTGCCGGATGGCAGGAAGTGACATCTCACTTGTCTGATGAGACTTTCAACAGATACTTAAGCCAGCTTGAGTACACAAACCTCTGGAACACCCTTTCAGCAGGTCACAATGACGAGCTCCCATATAAACTTGCCAACAAGGGAATCAACGTTGTGCTTTCCAATGTTACCCACACTTACGCTGACATGGCATACAACTATGGCAAAACAGAAAGAGGACACTCTTGGGGTGGATACATCGACGAAAGAAGATCCTATACTCTCCTTCCATTTGACATCTACAAGTCTCTCAGATGGGATGACTATGGTAAGATGCTTGATATTTCCAATGCGGGCGATAACAAGACTTCACTTAACGAAGGTGCTGAAAAGCACATTATCGGAGTACAGGTTCAGCTTTGGACTGAAACCATCCGAAACTTTGGTCATGTCACATACTACTTCTTCCCTAAGATGGTAGGTGTCCTTGAAAGAGGTTGGAATGCTTACCCTTCATGGGCAAGCACAAATGCTTCAGATGCTCCAGAATTCATGCAGGCATTCGACAAGTACTACAGCATTATCAATGACAGAGAGTCCCCATATTATGATTCCATAGGTATCAGTTATACGAAAAGGAACTACTCTTTGATACTTTTGTAGATTACTTGGACATAAGTAAAGAGAATAGAGAACTCTTATGCTGATACACCTGACTACATTATTCCCATGCATGGTAGGAGCCGTGTGGTGTATTATTTTCTTGCTGAGACACGGCAAGAGAAAGCAGCATTGGTATTTTTCTGCTCTTGCGCTACTTGGTGCCATTTATCTATTTGCGGATGCATGCACCGTCAACTACACATCAAGTTATAGAACTACTGCCGTTGCATATCTGATCAACTTGTTCGTTGCTCCTTCTTTAAGCCTTTTCTGCTGGGCCTACCTAAGAGCGATCAAGACAGCTAATGAGAACCATAGTGGAGCAGGGTACCTCATCGCTATTCCAACAACATTCGCAACTGTCGGACTGATATGCCTAGGCGTTTCCGGAATAGGCGATGCCGAGAAGTTCATTAGGATATATGAATCCGGCAACTTCTTCCACCAGGAGTTCACTGACCCGATCTTCGATTTGTTCAACATGGTCTGCGTAGAAGGATTCAGCGTAATCCTTGGCATTTCATGCGCAGCTATCATCCTATATATCATAGTTGACCTTATTAAAACAGGGTTCTCGTTTAAGGGCTTGTTCAGATTCTTTTTCAAGAAAGAGAATTTCAGAGTTCTACATCTTCAGGACCTGTCGTTTCTTCTATTCATCGCATCATTTGTTTTACGTATGGCGCTAGGAAGAAAGTATCTGCTATCACATGAGGTCTTTACTATGTTCTTCTATTTGATAACGGGTATATTCTGTCTGCTTATCTGCCTAATAGCAAGCTATGCAGAATACTACTACCTTGCTCTTTCGGACTTCTTCATCCCTAGAGTCACTATAGACAAAGAAAAGATCAAGCCAGTTAAAGAAGAAGAAGAAAATGATGAAGAAATCATCGAGGACGATGAAACAGTTGAAGCTGACGAGGAAGAAGAGGATGAGGATGTAGATTACTCAAACATCTCAATCAGTGACGCCCTTGTCAAGAGGTTCATGACTGCGATGCATGATGAGAAGATGTATCTTATCTCAGGCCTCACTATTAAAGACATTTGTGAGAAGATCGGTTCGAATAAAACCTATGTCTCAAAGATTGTCAACGAGGCTTATCATATGCCATTCCCTCACTATGTAAATTATCTTAGAGTAGAATACGCAAAGACAAATATATTGGAGCATCCA
>JAKSJT010000050.1 GCA_024402125.1 Bacteroidales bacterium | reverse complement strand
AACACAAGCTTATATCTGTACATAGTCTCTGATTTTCGATAATGAGTCTCTGTATGCTCAATACCATCTTCATCCACATAACTCGTTTTCAAGGTCATATACTGACTCACATAGTTTGTCGAATTATTTGTCCTCACCTGATGCTTTCCTTTGCCACCCTTTTCAGGGACATCGGTCCATGTCAATACTCTAGTATATAGTTCATCATACTGCAATGGTCTAAAGCTATAATTCATTCTATCAGGAGAGACAACCATTGGTTCCTGAATTTGTGATGTAATCAATCCTTCATCAGCAAAAACTATTCTGTCTGCATTGTAATAACATGTGTCATACGGAGCTCCCCAGACTGTCTCTTCTTCGTCTTCCTGTATGCCGTCATAGTTGATTCGATGAGTTTCGCGAACTACTCCTACTCCATAGAAACCAGTGTTTCCTAGATCATTATCATAACTAATGTCAAAGCATAGGGCCTCGTACTTGTCCGGATCTATTTCAACTCTTTTATCTACAGTGTAATTAGGAAATCTATTAGGGACAACGCAATTACCGGATACTGATTCATGTCCACTAAGCGTAGCTTCCACTTCAATCTTATCTCCTGGGTTAAACTTTACTGTTGTATAATAGATATCTGGACCAAAGTCACCCTTTGGTTTTCCGTAACTTGTCAAAACGATATCTTGTCCGTTTACTTTTGCCGCGATACTCTCAGTTACAGTTTTAACTGGTGTATTGCCCTCATTCAGCGGTGTTGTTGCCTGTACCGATACAAATGTTGTATCATAGTCATTGGATGGCACGAAGGTTAGAATTGTCTTACTGCCACTGAAGTATTTTGTTGCGTCAAATTCCTTCTCGCAAGAAGCAAGCAGTGCAATAGTAATCAATATATATATTATCCTTTTCATATGGATCATTTCTAGAATTTAAGAGTATAGCTCGCTGTTGGGACAATTGGAATGATACCGACATATCGTCCATAGTAATTTCCTGTCCGGTAGTCTCTTTCAAGAGTTCCCATTATTGGATTTAGTCTACTGTATGCGTTATAGCAGCTGAGGTTCCAGATGCGTTCGTGACCGTTCTTCTTGACCTTTCTGAAGTTCATTCCGACATCCAATCTATGATAATCAGGAAGTTTCATGTTGTTTGGTGATGTAAAGACATCATTATACTGATACTTTAGCTCTCCCTCGTCGCTAACAAATGAGCCATAAATGACGCCCTGGTCTGCAATTGTAGTCCTTGTTCCAGTTCTGTAAGTCCATCCTGCATAAATCTCAAACTTATTTGAGAATTTATGAGAAGCACTGAGGTTCAGCATATGACGATTATCATTTCTATCCAGATACCACTCGTGATAGAATGTTGGGAAGAATCTCTTTGACCATGAAAGAGTGTATGAGAGACTGAGATCAGTATTCTCAGTCTTCCAACCAAGAGCCATTTCTGCACCATAGGATTTTCCTTGACCCTTTGCAAAAGATGTTTCCCACTTCTCAATTGGAGGAAATATAGAGTTAGGACCATCATACTCGTAGATATTGTTCAAGGTCTTGTAGAAACCTTCTACATCAAGTCTGATGTTATGAGGTAGTTTAGTGTAAACGCCACCTGCAACCTGTGATGACACCATTGGCTTCATCTCAGCAGTTGATGGCATCCATGATGAGGTCGGAAGATCGACATAGATGGTCTGAAGAAGATGAACAAACTGATGCATTCTGGTGTAGGATGCCTTAAAGGCCACAGCATCTGTCAGATCATATCTCATAGCAAGGCGTGGGTCCGGTGCATGATGTACAGCACCATCCACAAAGAATGCCGAGTATCTGAATCCTGGCTGGAGAGTAAGCTTCTTTCCTATTGTAATCTCATCCTCTGCATAGATTGTAGCCTGCTGAGCGACATACCTTGAATGAGAGTCTACCAGTGTTCCTTCTGTTGTTTTGCCGTTCTGACCATCCTGAATCCATGTGTGGTAGTTTCTGTCAGGATAATAGAGATGGTTTTCAAATGAAGCACCTAAGCGAACATGGTGATTGTCCCATGGACGCCAATCAAAATCTGTCTTAAGTGCTATATCATTGACAACTGTACGGTCATTCTCTGCATTTACCCAGATATCATGGTTCACCATTTCCTTATCCCAATCAAACATGTTGATTGTAAATTTTGTGCTTGAAAGATTTCTGGCGAAGTAGGCTGTTGTCTTTGATGAAAGGAAGTCCGAGAATACATGTTTCCATGATAACCCAGCTGTTGTTGAGCCCCATGCTAGACCAATATTAGTGTCTGTATCTGTCTTGTCAAGAAAATAAACAGTTTTTTGAAGAGCATCATCCCATTTTGATATAGCCTCTCTATACCCAATCTTCAGATTATCCATTCCATTGAAGAAATTAAGCTGCAGCTTATCTGAATCAGATATCTTATGTGTAATTCCAAAGTTCACGTCCCAGAAGGCATAGTTTCCCTTATACTTGTCTCCGTACTTCTTGTTCTTTGCATTTGCATACCATAGAGCAGGTACTGAGAATGTATCAAGCCAAGTTCTTCTAAGACCTGCATTGATGGATGTCTTTCCCTTTACAAGCGGACCTTCTATCTGGAACCTTCCGTCAATAAGTCCAAGTGAGAATGTTCCATGCCACTCGTGCATGTTGCCTTCCCTAGTGTTAACATCAACCACTGATGAAAGTCTGTCACCATATCTTGCTGGGAATCCGCTCTTGTAGAAGTCAACATCTTCAACCACATCCGAGTTGAATGACGAAAACAGACCGATAAGATGACTCGTTCCATAAAGAGGAACTCCATCGAGCAGATAAAGGTTATCGCTTCCTGTTCCTCCATGTACATAGAGGCCTGAAAGAAGTTCTGTACCTGATGCTACACCTGGGAGCCTCTGAAGAGTCTTGATGACATCCGGGCTGTTGAATATCGCAAATCCGCTATTGATCTGATCCTTACTGATCTTTATAAGACCAGTCTGAGCACGTGCTGCAAGTTTCATCCTGTCGGTTGATACGCTCGAAGCATTCAATGTATCAGCGTCAGCATCGAAGTCACTCCCGGCATAGGTAACTGTGAACTCCAATGGTTCTGTTTCCTTTTCAACGACGGGTGCTGTTGACTTTTTCAGAATGATGTGATTACCTTTTTTTGACCATTCAATGCCGCTGCCTCTAAAAAGGCGGTCAAGGCACTGTTCCAGTGATATCTTCTCTGCCTTAGGTGACTTATCTGTAACCTGACCTAAGGTCCTTCCTCTATATGGGGTATCGAGTGAGATCGTTGAGTCATAGACAAACTTCACTCCAAATGCTTTCTTTACAGCCTCGATGCATTCCTTGCGGGTCATCTGCTGAGCGAAAGCGCTAAATGAGTTTGCTACCAGTGTTGTGAGGATTATCATTCCCACAACGATTATTCTATTTTTAAGTTTCATACACCTCTAAGACGAGGGAAATAGAAATAGTACTATCTGTTTTTCAAAAAAATTTGATCAAAGTGAGAAAAGGAAAGAAATGACCTTCTTTACACTCGTCCTAATGGCCTCCAGAGCCTTTGACATCTGGTTACGGACAGTGTTCTCGGATATACCGAGTTCCTCTGCTATCTCTGAATATTTCTTTCCCTGAACCTTGCTCATGATTAGGATCTGTCTACGGGATTTAGGGAGAGCATCGATAGCTGACCAGATTCTGGCACGGTCGATAGAATTATTCCTTGCAGAGTCCTCATCTTCCTGTTCGAGAGATTCTGCAGACTCAAGGCCTTCTTTATGTACTTTAGCCGAAGAACTTTTAAGAATATCAAGGCAGCGGTTCTTTACACTGGAGTATAGATATGATTTCAGATTGGTGACTTCGGGAGAACCAGCATCCGCCTTTTTCAAAAGTGTACAGAACACCTCCTGAACTACATCTTCGGACTCTTCGATATTTCCGAGAAACTGTAGAGCATACATGCAAAGAGGCTTATACCACAATCTGAAATTCTGTTCTATATTAAACTGCTGCGACATCGTCCACAAAGTTACTACATCTCAGTTTTTTTGCAAAAAAGAGACCAATTCTGTATCAGAACTGGCCTCATTTTAAATATTTAGAGTCTATTTTCTAACTATTTTGTGTACTTTGCAACCTTTGCGATCACATTTGGAACATCTGAATTCTCTTTAACTGATGCGAATTCCTCAGCACCTGCTCCAATTGCGTATACTCCCAGAGGAGAGCCTGAATGAGGCTCGAATGACCATCCGAAACCAGCCACCTTGTTGACATACTCTACAGCGTCTGATGCAAGGGCACTGTTAAGAGAGTACCAAGCATATGCATTGAGTGCCATCTTCTGCTTGAAGATACGGACATATAGATCATAGAAGTGTTCCTCTGTCTTAGGATCAACCTTAACCTCATTCCAAAGACCAAGAGCATCTGAAAGCACTGCCTTCACCTCTTCCCATGAAGCAGGTTCTGGCTGATTTGCCATTGCCTGAATCTTGCTTGAAAGAACGCCCTCTGACATCTTCTGATAAGTAAGTTGCTTAGGATCCATTGAGTACTTGCCTGAACCAAGCATAAGACCACCTGTCTCATGATCTGCTGTCACAATGATAAGAGTCTGCTTTGGATGCTTCTTGTAGAAATCAAGAACTACATCAATTGCTCTTGCGAAATCATTGACATCCTCGAATACTGTAGCACCGTCATTGTCATGACAAGCATGGTCGATGTTTCCACCCTCTACCAGGAGGAAGAAACCGTTCTTATGATTTGCATAGAGATGATCAACAGCTGCCTTTGTGAAGTCAGTAAGTTTTGTGTCACTCTCCTGCTGGTCGATAGCATACTTGAGGACATCTTTCTTGATATCATCACCAAGGCAAAGAACCTTTCCCTTTGATGAGAGGTTTGCGAAGCTGTCCTTTCCCTGGTAAACTTCCCAACCTGCTGCCTTTGCATCCTCTACGTAGTCTGCTGCAGTCTTTTTGTTTCTCTCTACGTTAAATCCACCACCAGCTGCGAAGCTAAGGCCGCTCTCAAAGAGCTGCTGTGCGATTACATCGTAGTTGTTTCTGTTGTCTGTATGAGCGTAGAATGCTGCTGGAGTAGCGTGGTTAACTCCTACGCCAGTTACAACACCTGCACCATAACCTGCTGCAATAGCCTTCTCAGCAATAGTCTGGAGTGGCTGTTTATCCTCTCCTACTCCCATTGCACCGTAATAGGTCTTCTCACCAACTGAAAGTGCCGTACCTGCTGCTGCAGAGTCAGTCACAAGAGTTGTTGTACAGTGTGTATTGAAGAATGATCTTACAGGGAAATTGAAGAAGTTAACTGATGGATCCTCGTACCCCTTTGCTTCATTGTAGATTTCTGTGGCACGAGCCTGGTTGATTCCCATACCATCACCTATCATGAAAAACACATACTTAGGAGACTGCTCACATGAACAAAGGAGCGCTACTCCAAGTACGGCTACAGAAAGAATGCTTTTAATTGATTTCATATAGAATTTCGTCTAATTAACTATTTTGAACCTTTCAAAATATCTTGATAAAAATACTAACTTTTGGATTGATAAACAAATTACCGGCTGATTGTCTGTTACGACTGAAGGGGAAAGTAGCCATTAATTGCTAATTGTCATCTTCCGCCATAAAGTCTTTTGTATTGAACCAATCAACGAATGCACCATACTTGTCATCATTCGCCTCTATCCAAGCGTTGGCCTCATCAGGATCGCCATATCCTAACAGCCACATGTTATATGCTTCCCAATGTCCTTTTTCAAGAGCTTCCAGCTCGAAAGCGAATACCTCTGTGAGCATATCCTGATTCTTTCCGTTTCCAAAGCATGTCTCCAGGAAATGCTTTCTAAGACGTGTCAGATCAGATATGGAGAATGAGCCTTTCTCTTTCAGAATCTTCTCGTTCTCATCCCACTCGTGATACATCTGGAACCTGTATTCTGCTGGAACTTCCATAACGCCATCGACATCCACAAGAGCCGGTTCCTCAGTAAAGGCGACACATACTTTATCGTCTTCCAGAGTAATTGCAGAATTGTACAGCTGATAAACAAATTCACTAAGCGCATGGCTTCTCTCCGAATTAGGTTCCATTAAAATATGGACCTGAGCTAGCGAAATAGCTGTACTGACCTCCGGAGATGCCTGACCTATTATAAGGGACAGATAGAAATAGTTCGAAGAATAGTATGGATCCAAATCCGAGCTTATGAAGAACTCATCAACTGCATCGGAAAACATATCAGCACCTGCGTATGTTATTCCTTTGTCGAAATGCAGTTTTGCACTTTCAGGAAACACCTCCAAACCTTTGTCATAAGCTTTGATCGCATCCTCAATTTTGCCTAATCCTTCATAACATGTACCTTCTATTGAATAGACAATAGGGCTTGTCTGTTCCTTATCTTTGATTTCAGAGATCGCCGCCAATGCCTTTTCGTAATCATTCATTACATGGGCATAAGCATATGCTTTCTCATACTGAAGAGTCCACTCGTCAGGATACTTCTTCAGAAGGCTATTGTAAATGTCAATTGCCTTCAGTGGTTCGCCGTTGTCGCAATACTCGATTGCCTGTTCCAGCTGTTTGCCATCCTCATCGGTGAAAGAACTCTGAGCAGATACAGTAAGACTGATTAGTATCGAAAAAAGAGCAAGTAGAAATTTCTTCATATAGCAAATTGTTAGTTTAATAAATCTTTGCCCTTAAAGATAATCAATCTCAGTCATTTTAAAAAGGCGGCAAGCCTTCTATTTGAACATGCCTGCCGCCTTCCATTTAACCAATCTATATATAATTACCACTCACTAATCTTCGTAGCCAGGATTCTGCTTAAGGTTAGAGTTAACATCAATCTCATTCTGTGGGAATGGAAGATATTCATCCTTGCCTACTGTAAAGCCAGCATCCTTCTTTTCGTTCTTTGTG
Source organism: Bacteroidales bacterium (assembly GCA_024402125.1). Classification (GTDB taxonomy): domain Bacteria; phylum Bacteroidota; class Bacteroidia; order Bacteroidales; family UBA932; genus Cryptobacteroides. Next base: position 5,775 of record JAKSJT010000050.1, on the reverse strand, counting down.
TATGTAATCTGAACTGTGTATCTAGCGTTTGCGTAACCGTTCTCTGCACTAAGGTCATTTCCATCAGCAGGAATGATTGTGAATGATGGAAGGTCTACACCCTTCTGGCCAAGAACCTTTGCTGCATCACCCCATCTCTTGAGGTCCTGGAAGCGAACTGCATCCATTGCAAGTTCAAGTCTTCTTTCCTTCTTAATGTCATCGAATGTAAGACTTGTCACGTCAGCAAGCTGAACTCTACGTCTAACCTCGTTTACATAACCGATAGCTGTCTGAGTATCATTTGTAAGGAAGCAAGCCTCTGCTGCAAGAAGAAGAACGTCATCATACTTGAACACTGGAGTTGAGCATGAAACACCAACCCACATGTTAACATCCTCATCAGCTGATGTAGCAAGCCACTTGAGTCTGAGGTAACCCTCATTTCCGTAGCAAGAAGCCTTCTTAGGAGCACCTACACCGATCTTCCAGATATCCTCTGCTGGGAAAATCCATGAAGTTACGCGTACTCCGTCCTTTCCTTCCTCAGCTACGAGTGCATCGTAGAGGTTCTTTGCAACCTGGAGGTATCCGTAACCCTGAGTTGCATTGAAGTCATAGAACTTGCTTGCATCTGGTCCTACGCTGAAGAGCTTAGGAATAGACCAGTTTGTGAAGATACCAAACCAACCGTTCTGAGCAGCGAGTGCGTTCTGGTCCTTAAGACGAAGACTCTCGAATACATACTCAGAGCAGCCGTTTGCCTGGAGATGATACAGATCAGCGATATTGTCAATAAGCTTGAAGTTACCTGAGTTGATGACATCCTGGAGGTGTGGCTTTGCCAGAGCTGGCTTACCCTGATACATGTATGCCTTTCCAAGAAGAGTTCTAGCGGCATCAATTGTGAAACGAGAACTTCCGTTCTTGTCGCCTATACCATTTCTCTTAGTAAGATCACCACCCTTGATAATATCTTCAAGTTCTGCGTTGATGAAGTCCCAGATAATCTGTTCGCTTTCAACGTTTGGTGCTCTGAATTCATCAGTTGTTGTAAGAACATGGTCAACTAGTGGAACTTTACCCCACATTGTAACGAGCTCATAGTAAGCAAGAGCACGAAGACCTCTAGCCTCTGCGATGTTTCTTGCCTTGATCTTTGACTCCTTGGCGTCGAACTTCTCAATCACGATGTTTGAGAGGTATACTGTCTCATAAAGGTGCTGATAATAGAGACGAATCCAGTCGTTTGTTGGAGTGATGGCAAGTTCAAAGAGTTCCTGTACTGCACCCTGAGATCCTCTTGATGAACCACCTGAGAGAATATCATCAGACATGAGGTTCTTTACATAGAATGCACATGGGTACTGGCCTGAGCCAACATTACCTGTATATACTTTTCTCCATTCTGCATAAGCGCTTGCTATTGCAGAATCGCAATCGCCGTCTGTTATATAGAAGTTTGCTTCACTCTCAACACCCTTCTGAGGAATATTGAGAAGATCCTGATCGCAAGAGCTGAATGATAGTGCCGCTACAGCAAGGGCAACTAAATAATATTTTGCTTTCATATGATTTTCAGAAATTAGAATGTTACAGAAAGACCAAATACAACCTTCTTTGTTGTTGGGTAGTTACCGTAGTCAACACCCATACCACCTGAAGCTGTTGCTGAAGCTTCTGGGTCCATACCTGGATACTTTGTGAATAGGAAGAAGTTGTCAAGGGATGCGTAAACGCGGAACTTCTTCATTGCAATCTTCTTACAGATGTTCTGAGGAAGTGTGTATCCGAGCTGAATCTGCTTGATTCTGAAGAATGAGCCATCAAAGATGTAAGCATCTGAAAGACCATACTTGTCATGTCCGCTGAGCTGTGGACGGATGTACTTAGCATTCTTGTTTGTTGGAGTCCATCTGTTATCATACATTTCCTTGAGAGCGTAGTATGTACGACCATAGCTGTATGACTGGAAAATGTCATTACCCTGCGATCCGTTACCGAATACAACGAGGTCAAAGTTCTTGTAGTCAAGGGCAAGTGTAAGACCGTAAGTGAAATCAGGAAGTGGCTTACCGATCATTGCCTTATCGTCAGCTGTAATTCCGCCAACTCCGTCATTATCCGCATAAACTGGGTTACCATTCTCGTCAATTGACTCTACCTGATAGCCTCTGAAGTACCATACTGGGTATCCTACCTCAAATGCAGTGAATGAACCGTTTGAGTGCATTCTTGAAGAACCTTCAATTCTACCGCCTGCAACGTTCTCATCAAGGTAAGTCACCTCGTTTTTGATTGTTGAGAAGTTAGCGTTGATTGAGTATCCGAAGTCACCGATCTGATCCTTCCAGCCAAGGTCGATTTCAATACCCTTATTAGATACGTTACCTGCGTTCATAGGAGCTGCTGAGTTACCAGCCTCGTAAGGAACGATGATACCTGATACGATAAGGTCCTTTGTGTTCTTGTTGAACCAGTCGAATGTAAGAGAGAGTCTCTCAGAGAACATTCTGAGGTCGAAACCAAGGTCAAGCTGCTCTGAAGTCTCCCACTTGAGGTTAGGGTTGTAGAGCTGAGAAGGTCTTGCTGTTGTGATGTAGTTGAGTCCGTTATAGTCAAATGCATAACCTGTAGCGGATGTATTGAGTGCATTATTGTACTTGTATCCACCAAGGTTGCTTGTTGAACCGTTGAGACCCCATGAAGCACGAAGCTTAAGGAAGCTTACGTTAGCGTTCTTAAGGAATGACATGAAGTTCTCCTTAGAAAGAACCCAACCAGCTGAGAATGATGGGAAGTAACCCCATCTGTTCTCGAATGGAAGAACTGAAGAGTCAGCTGCATCAGCGCGGAATACAGCCTCTGCGATATACTTGTCAGCGTAGCTGTAGTTAAGACGTCCGAAGTAAGAGAGCTTTCTTGTGATGTTGTTGTAACCACCAACAGACTTGATAGCGTCTCCTGCAGGATACTGAAGGTCAGCGTAGAGGACATCGTCCTTAGATACCTTATTGACACCAGCACTAACGTATGTTACATCATTGTTACTATATGACATACCTGCCATCACTCCAAATGTGTGCTTTGAGATAGTCTTTGTGTAGTTTGCGAAGTTCTCCCACTGATAGTACTCAGTTGTACGATTTGTACGAGTCACACCATTGAGATCAAAGTTAGATGCCGATGAAGAGCCATAGAAAAGGTTGTTGTATGAGTAACTATTAGAGTTCCTTAAGTTGTAACCCAAACGTGTTGTGAATACAAAACCCTTGAATGGAGTGAAGTTAGCATAAAGTGTGCTCATAAGGTTACGGCCGATGTTAGAAGAGCTTGTTCTTCTAACTGACACTGCCGGATGAATCTGCTCACCCTGTCCAAGTACACTGTAGTAGTTGCCATTTTCATCCTTGAAGAGGTTGAAGCCACTGTCAAGGAGTGTCTGCATCATTGTAGGAAGAGCATTAGGAGCATATGTTGATGCATAGTATGCAGGGAGAGTAAGGATAGGAGCGATCATACTTGCGTATGAAGAGTTGCTGCTACCATCGGAGATTGTTGAGCTGTCTGTCCTTGAGAAATTGGCATTAATACCGACTTTCATCCAAGGAAGAACTTGATAGTCTGCATTGACAAGAGCTGAAATTCTGTTGTAACGGTCCTTGTCTCCGATCACGATACCGTTATCATCAAGATAGCTGAGGGAAGTAAGGATTGAAGCCTTGTCACTCGCTGTTGAGAATGTAACAGTATGATGCTGCATAGGAGAAGCAACAAATGCCTCCTTGATCCAGTCTGTTGAGAACTTACCGTCCCATGTACCGTCATCAAGCATTTCCTGAACGTTAGCGTCAGTGAATGTGCTGTCCATTTCCTTCATCTGTGTGATAGCTTCCTGTGCATTGAGGATATTAGGTCTTCTAGCAAGGCTTGAGATGCTGTACTGGAAATCGTAGTTGATAGAGCTGACACCCTTTGCTGCCTGCTTTGTTGTGATAAGGACAACACCATTACCAGCCTGAGCACCATAGATAGCTGCAGATGCAGCATCCTTGAGTACCTCCATGCTTTCAATATGGTTAGGGTCAATATTTGAGATATCCGATACGATAAGACCGTCAACTACATAAAGAGGATCTGATGCACCGTTTGAAGACAAACCTCTGACGCGGATTGTTGGAGAAGCACCTGGCTGAGCTGATGTTGTTACAAGCTGAACGCCGGCTGTCTTTCCCTGAAGTGCCTGACCTGCAGATGTGATTGTACGGTTCTGGATATCCTTTGCGTTAACTGAAGAGATAGCACCTGTAAGGTCTGACTTCTTCTGGACACCGTAACCAACAACTACAGTTTCCTCAAGCATCTCTGTATCCTCTGCGAGAGTGATCTGCATAGGAGCAGCTGTTGCTACAACAGACACTGTCTTGTAGCCCATGCATGTGATTGTGAGCTTTGCTCCTGGTGCTGCTGCGATGCTGAAGTTACCGTCAACGTCAGTAAGAACTCCATTTGTTGTACCGTCAACAAGGACTGCCACTCCGATAAGAGGTTCGCCGAATGAATCGACTACAGTACCCTTAACAAGCTGCTGCTGAGATGAAGATGACTTAGCTGATTCTACAGATGAAGTCTGGGTAAGGATAACATGGTTGTCCTTTACTTTGTAGGCGATGTCTGTATCATCAAACAAAGCCTCAAGGACTGTTTTAATGGATTGTCCGTTAGCATGAATGCTAGCTGTCTGATAAACATCTACATTGTCATTGTAGATAAATAGATAATCAGATTGGTTTTCTATCTCATTGATTATAGCCTCAATCTTTGCATTGTTTCGGTTAATGGAAATCAATGCGCTCTGAGAATAGGCTGTCTCAGCGCTCATCGTAAAGGCAAATACCAATGAGAGAATTGTAGAGATACGCATAACTCTAAACAATTGATTTTGGTTAATACTCATGGTGTTAATTGAAAAAATGTGATACAATAGAAATTTGTTTCTGTTTGGTCAGAATACCGGTAGGAAGGAGGGGCAAACTCCCGGGTCCTGCCGTCTTGCTCATTGTGTTTTGGTTGTTGTAGTTAGGATTGTTTTGGTTGGTGGTTTTAATGGTTTGTTATTACTATAGTTTCGTTTGTGTCTAATGTTTAGTATATTTACAACCGAAAGTGTGATACAGAAGTCTTTGTATCTCTTTGGTCGGGGATGGGGCAAACGTTCTCGACCTTTTTTCTTCTAGTTGATGTATACTATTCCGTTTTCCTTATCCCTCTCAAATGTGAACTTGGCACTCATCTGAAGAACTCTAAGAGCATAGTCAAGACCGTCTGAGATGCGGAACTTTCCGGTCAGCTTGGATGTGCTGAGCTTGGAGTTATTCAAAACAATCTTTACGTCATAGTATTTCTCCAGATCCGAGATAATCTCCATGATTGTCTGGTTCTTAAAACAGTAGAGGCCTTCCTTCCAACGATACTGATCTTCAAAGTCAATAATCTTAGTAACAATCTTTCCACCAGACAGGAATGCAACTTGATTTGGATGAAGTGTAACTAGAGGTTTTTCGTTGTCCTGAGAGCATACTTCAATCTTTCCTTGCATAAGTGCCGCCTCAAATTCATTTCTGGAAGAATTCGCAACAAGGTTGAACTGGGTTCCAAGGACCTTGACATCCAGAATAGACGTGTTCACTCTGAATGGAGTATCTGCCATTTTGGTAACGTCGAAGAATGCTTCTCCCTCCAAAGTTACTTCTCTAAGGCCTTTTTCGAATGCTGACGGATAAACCAGCTTGGATC
>JAKSJT010000005.1 GCA_024402125.1 Bacteroidales bacterium | reverse complement strand
AGTTTCTTATCTTAACAGTGGGGAGTTCAAGGATTGCTATGCAGTTATCTCCTTCTCCAAGTACTGTGAGCTTCCTGCCAATAAGATCGAGAGGAACAAGCCATATATCGGGAAACTTGATTCTGATAAAATATCAGGTGTTATCTTACAGGATGAGGAACTGTTTCAGTATTTCAAGGCAAGAAGCTACTACAACACTCCAGTCCCTGTACTTATGGTGACTAAGGATTTCCCTAAGGATGCATCTGAAATTTCAGTGAGCATTGATGCAGAGATGCTTCCATCTCACGATGCTCATAACATCATTGCTTATCTTCCTGGAACTGACAAGTCAAAGGAAGAGTACATCACTTTCATCGCTCACTATGATCATCTTGGTCTAATGGGAAGGGACAATGTATTCCCTGGAGCGAATGACAATGCAAGCGGAGCTGCAATGCTTCTTTCACTAGCTGAGTATTTCTCAAAAAATAGGCCGGAAACCTCTATTCAGTTCATCTGGCTGGATGCAGAGGAGGAGAACCTTCTGGGCGCTTTCTACTACTGCGCCAATCCTGTTATGCCACTTGATAAGATCAAGTATGTGATCAATCTTGATATGGTCGCTGACAGTGGAGACCATCTGGCTACTGAGTGCAGCAAGCAAGGTGAAGAGGGTGTCTCCCTTTTCAAAAAGATCAATGCATCAAATGGTGGCTTTGCCCCATTTGACATCGCAGTGCAGGAGTACTCGGACAACAGTGATCATTATGCTTTCGGAGAAAGTGGCATGCCAGCCGTGTATTTTTCAACTGAAGGAGACTTCCTCCAGTACTATCACTCTCCGAGAGACCGTTATGACCTTTCAACAGATGAGAACTTTGACAGGCTCTTTTCTATGTTAATCAGTTTTGTGAACCAATATCCTAACCAATAATTGATATGCAGTATAACTTTGACGAGGTAATCGACAGAAAAGGAACCGATACCTACAAGCATGACTATATGGGTGGCATCTGCAATGGTGCAGATACATCTGACCTTATCCCTATGTGGGTTGCTGATATGGAATTCAGAACTCCTCAGTTCGTATTTGACGCTATTCAGAAGAGACTCTCTCAAGGCATCCTTGGATATACGGCAAAGCCTGCTCCATACTACAAGTCCATCTGTGAGTGGAATACTTCTCAGTATGGAATGGAGGTTGCCCCTAAGATGATCAATTACATTCCTGGTGTTGTAATCGGTATATATATGGCGCTTATGGCCCTTACAGAAAAGGGTGATAAGGTTCTTATCCAGGAACCTGTGTACCATCCTTTCAGAATCGTTCCAACATCTAATGACAGGCAGGTTGTTATGAGTCCACTCAAAAGGACCGAGCCTTCCTTTGAGATGGATTTTGATGTACTTGAAAAAGATATCCAGGGTTGTAAGATGATGATTCTTTGCAATCCTCATAACCCGGGAGGAGTATGCTGGAGCAAGGAGACACTCCAGAGAGTTGCGGAGATCTGCGCTAAGAACAACGTGGTTGTTGTAAGCGATGAGATTCATTGTGACATGCTCTTTGGTGGAAGAAAACATATTCCATTTGCCAGTGTCAGTGATACTGCAAGAAATATTTCGATTACACTGCAGGCTCCGACAAAGACTTTCAATCTTCCTGGAGTTGTAGCGGCTCATGCAATTGTATTCAATGACGAACTTCGTGACAAGTACTTCGGGTACATCCAGGGAAGTGACATGGATCTAGGCAATGTCTTTGCATTTGATTGTGTAAAGGCTTGCTACAGCGAGCAGGGTCTTGAGTGGAAGGCTCAGATGCTGGAGTATGTGGATTCGAACATCGACTATCTTATTGATACCCTGTCTAAGAATTGTCCAAAAATTAAGGTGATAAGACCACAGGCTAGTTTCCTTGTGTTCCTTGACTGCAGAGATATGGAAATGAAGCAGACTGACCTTATTGACTTCTTCGTTCAGAAGGCTCACATCGCCATGAATCCTGGTGATATGTTCGGACCAGGAGGAAAGGGCTACATGAGAATGAATGTTGCTTGTCCAAAGTCAATGATGGAGAAGGCACTTAATCAGATTGTCGAAGCTTATAATGAGGTTTAAAGATAATATTTATTCTTTAGGCCTAACTCTTGTAGCTCCCACATAACGGATTCTGTAGTATTCCTCAGAATAGTTAGATACAATTACACCAGTTGAAGCGGCATGGATGAATTTAAAGTCCTTGCCGTTTTCGTTTACTTCGGTGACAATTCCGACATGATTGATGGCGCTCGAAGTGGATCTTCCCTTGAAGAACACGAGGTCTCCAGCAATCACTTCTGATATTTTATTGATACGTGTTCCGTAATCATATTGACCCCTTGAAGAATGGGGAAGTGTTATGCCAACCTTATTGAAGCAATAGCTTGTGAGTCCTGAACAGTCAAAGGTGGCAGGACCGCCAGATCCGTATGAGTATCTTTTGCCCATATGCTTGTATGCTTCCTGTAAAAGGGAAGTGACAAATGGATGAACGATTGGTGTCTCTTCGATATTTTCAGTCTCAGGTTCGCTATCTGCGACTGCTTCAACCTTGACAGTATCAAACTTCTCCTCTTTAGAAATCAGCGATTCTTCTTTCAACCTTTGCATCAGCTTGGCAGTGTCCCTATATACAACATTCCCTGCCGAATCTCTTCTGACTTCTGTTCCCCAGTCAATGAGCTCGGTTTCCTTGTCCCACTTGTTCTTCCTTTTCTTCTTTGTCTTCTGTGCAAGAGCATCAGTTGGCATTACGATAAATAGAATCAGGACAAGAATATAGAATGCTGTTCTATGTCTTTCTGAATGAATCAACTGTAATTGTTTTGGACTGCAAAAATAGTCATCTTTTCACTTTTTTTAAAATACGTGTAGTGATTGGATAATAAAGCGTCTATATATCAAAACGATCAATAGGACTATAATTATTGTAAATCGATAATTAATGTTCGAAAAGTGTAGAGAAATATTTGGAGAAATACATCTTATGATATATATTTGTGATATCAAAATGATATCAATATAAAATAGAACTATAAACCTTAAAACCAATCGTTATGGAAACTAATCGTGAATTCTCTTACAGAGGTGTTGCTGTTAATGGATTTCTGGCACTCCTCATTTTGGTTGCTCTTCTTTTCGCAACTATCATATGCTTTGCTCTGATTGATGCAAAAGGACTTACTCCATTTGTTCCAATTCTAATGCTCTTTGCATTTATATTTGGAGTCTGCGGATTTGTGAAGCTTGAGCCAAATGAGGCAAAGGTTCTTGTCTTCTTCGGTAAGTATAGCGGTACATTCACAAAGACAGGATTCTATTGGCTCAATCCGCTTCTTAGCAAGAAGGGTGTTAGCCTTCGTGCACGTAACCTCAATCCTGAGCCTATCAAGGTGAATGATAAGGCAGGTAACCCTATCCTTATCGGTATGGTACTCGTATGGAAGCTTGAAGATACTTATAAGGCACTCTTTGAGATTGACTCTCAGTCTTTGGTTTCTACTACAGGACAGACAGGAAAGGCTATTTCCAGACTCCTTTCCAGCGCTTTCGAGAACTTTGTAAGAGTTCAGAGTGACGCTGCTCTTCGTCAGGTTGCAGGATGCTATACATATGACAATGCAACAAGTGATGAGGAACTGACTCTCAGAAGCAATGCAGACGAAATCAACGAGCAGCTTGTAACGACTCTTAATGAGCGTCTTGCAATGGCAGGAATCCACGTTGTCGAGGCTAGAATCAACTATCTTGCTTATGCTCCGGAAATCGCAGCTGTGATGCTCCGTCGTCAGCAGGCTGATGCAATTATCGTTGCAAGAGAAAAGATCGTTGAAGGAGCTGTCAGCATGGTTAAGATCGCTCTTGACAAGCTTAAGTCAGAGGGAGTTGTTGACCTTGACGAGGAGAGAAAGGCAGCAATGGTAAGCAACCTTCTAGTTGTCCTCTGCGGTGAGGAGAATGCTCAGCCAATTGTTAACTCTGGTAGTCTTTATTAATCGTTGCCTATGCCAAAGGAAAAGGATACAAATGCTTCTACCAAAAGCTTTGTGCTGAGGGTCGATGCTGATACGATGGCTGCAATTGAGGCCTGGGCTGCGGATGAATTCCGGTCAACCAATGGACAGCTGCAGTGGATTATCAGCGAGGCTCTTAAAAAGAGCGGTAGGCTGAAAAAGAAATAACTAGATCACTTGATAAACAATAATAAGAGACCAGTGACGGTCTCTTATTATTATATCTAACCTCTGCTTTTCAGTCCTGTTAATATTGTGTCTGGTTTGAACCTGAACACAGCGTTCATTTCTCCAGCCATGCTGAATCCGCACTTGTCGCACATCCCTGAGTCTTTGTTGTCAATGCAGATAGGTGATTGCCTGCCGTCGCAATATACGAAGTTGCATATCCAGCAGTATCTCTTGAAATTAAGGTTGAGCATATTCTTTAGACCGGATACCGTGTTCATTATCGGGTAACCTTTCTTTTTGCTTGAGATAAGGAGTTCAATAACAGATGTTCTCTGTTCCTGGGACAATGCCATCTCTTCACTTCCTTTGAATGGGGTGTGGAAATTGAATGCTATCTGGTCTATGTTCTTATGGGATTTAGCAAAGTCCAGTATCCTCTCTATCTCTTTATAGTTGTTTGCATTGACAACCATGTAGAGAGACGCTTTTCTGTCATTGTCAATCAGCGGGAGATCCTTTTCTCCTGATATGCTGACCCATATGATATCAACCTTAGCATCTATTTCTTTCCACCTTTGCCAGAACTTGGCAGGAACCATTGTCGAGGTGTTGTAGAATCCAATCTTTCTTGCCGCCTCGAATATGTCTCCAACCTGCTTGTCTTTATCTTTCCAGTCTATGAGGTTGACTCCTTCTATATCAAGGATTCTGGCGCCTTTATCATAGCAGGCTTTAAGGTCCCTGACGATGTCATCGTAGCTTTTCATATGGTTCTCGCTTACCCTGCAGTCAGTGCAGTGCCTGCAGCTTGAGTCGCATCCGCCAGTTACGAACACGACACTCTGAAGTGGTTTGTGTCTACCGAATATCCGGGCATTGACAAACCAGTAGGCAAGATAGAACAGTTGGAGAAGCTGATTCACTGCTTGTGGGCTATAAAAGAGCTATGGTTGCAAGGATACCAAGGATAGTGAAGTTTCTTGGACTCTCGTAGTATACGGCATTGAAAGCCTCCACAGTGCGGATTTTGTGGATCTTCATCCATGAACCTATATGAAGGATAAGGTATGGGATTGAACTGTAAGCAAGTCCAATCCATGAAATACGTCCGTCAATGAAAAGTAGCACAAGCATTAGAATGCAGAAGAGTCCGGCAATCAGATAAAGGTAGCGGCCGAACTTCTCTCCGAGGATTGCGATGCTGGTGTTCTTTCCTAGTGATCCGTCCTCGATTCTGTCTCTATAGTTGTTTACGATCATGAGTGTGTCGATTGATGCTCCTGCAATGAAAGATGCCCAAACAGCATCCCAGCACATAGTGTATGTAAGTACATAGAATGTACCGCATACAGGGATAAGACCAAAGCAGATGATAACGGCGAGGTCACCCATTCCGTGATATGAAAGAGTGGTGCTGTAAAGGAATGTGAAGAGAACAACGGCAACACCTGTGAGAACAAGCTCCCATCCATGCCATACAAGGTTGTCCTTAACTAGGAACAGCATTATTAGACCGATTGCGCAACCTATGATAAGAGAACCTGCAATGCCGATCTTCATTGACTTCAGAGAAAGAAGTCCGTTAGCGTAGATACGGTCTATTCTGTCTGGTTCGCACTTGTCAAGACCACGGTCGAAGTCGACCACATCATTGATAAGGTTCGCTGCTATCTGCATGAAGCAGGCGAATAGTCCACAGAGGATAGCTACGGTCCATGAGAATGTCTCAGGGTACATTCCGTGTGCAAGACCAGATCCGATAACTACTGTCATTAATGCTCCGGCAAGGCTTGTTGGACGAATTCCAAGAGCCCATGCTTTGAAGGAGTCTTTCTTTATTGTCTTTTCCATTTTGTTGATGTTGTTCTAAGATTCTTTTAAATCAAGTTAAGGAATACAGTGATCACTGTTGTGTTGATAATGTCGACGAACATTGCTCCGATAATTGGAACAATGACAAACGGATTGACTGCGTAGTGATACTTGTAGCATACTGCTGACATGTTGGCCATGGCGTTAGGTGTTGCGCCAAGACCGAATCCGCAGAGTCCGCTGACAAGAACCGCCGAGTCGTAGTTCTTTCCTAGCACATTATAAGCGACAAAGTATGCAAACAGTGCTATAAAGATTACCTGGGAGGTAAGGATGGTCACAAGAGGAAGGGCAAGGTCAGCCAGCTCCCATAGTCTGAGTGATACCATCGCCATACCTAGGAATAGAGACAGGCAGATGTTGCCAAGGGAGATGATTCTATCCAGGCAGAGAGTATCCTTGAACTTCTCTGTAGACTCGATTGTATTACGCATAAGCGCAGCAACCATAAGGGATCCGAAGTACGTCGGGAATGTGATTCCAGTTAGAGCAAGAGCCTTGCTAAGGAGTGTTCCCAATGCCATCGCTATGAGGATCTGATAGACCGCCTTTGTAAATCTTCTGAATCCGTCCTCTGAAGACTGGAGAACTTCCTCCTTGGACTCAGGGGATGCGTCACTTGCTTCAATACCTACCATTACATCCTCAGAGGATGATGCCTCGTCGCATAGATTGTGCCTTGAAATCAGTCTTTCAGCAAGTGGACCTCCGATAATTGATCCTGCTACAAGACCAAATGTCGCTGCTGCCATTGTGATGGAAGATGCTCCCTGGAGTCCCATGCTCTCTAGAAGGCCTGAGAAACCTCCGGCTGTTCCATGTCCTCCGCACATAGGGATTGATCCGGCTGCCATGCCGACAAGTGGACTTAGACCCATGCCGCTGGCAATACCGACTGACAGAAGGTTCTGGACAATGATGAGTACCAGAACAAGGAGTATCATCATGATAAGGGGTTTGCCACCCTGCTTCAGCACTTTAAGATTTGACTGGAAACCGACGGATGTGAAGAACACCATCATGCAGATGTCCTTGAGTGTTCCGTCAAAGGAGAACTCTATTCCAAAGAGGCTGTAGCATAGAAGGGTGGTCAGGGAAATGAGGATACCTCCGGAAACAGGAGCTGGAATACAGAGCCTCTTCAGGACCGGTATGGATCTAGTGAAGAACATTCCGAGGATAAGGGCGACTACGCCCACTCCCGCTGTCTGATACATATCCAGTAGAATCTGCTGATTTTCCATGATAAAGCCTGAAATTTAAATACACCCTAATGGATTCGCCATTTAATTATTTTTCTCCAAAAGATAAGAAAGAATGCTTGTTATGGGGTCGTATTCATTGTGTCGTTGGGGGAAGGGGAGTAATCCACAATCCTTAACCACACCGAAGTCATAGTCATTATCCGACATTAAAGAGTTTAATATTTATGCCTAAACACACTACTTTCAAAACATTTTCCGTACTTAACCTCATTGAAAAGATTGTAGAGAAAACTGCCGCTTCTGGCAATTTTAAGTTGTCTGCAGAAGTGAAGCCATATCTTGACGACCTTTCTACTCGTCTTGGCATCACTCAGATACAGGCTCTTCTTCTTAGTGTTCTTGTCGACCAGAGTGATGATATGCGTATCCGTCCTCGTGATATCGCAAGACATTTTGAGTGCCGTACTATTTCGGTTCTTGCAAGCATGGGAGAGATCGATGCTCTTGTAGATATGGGTGTGATCGCCAAGAGATTCACATCCAATGACGAAGTGTCATTCAGAGTTCCAAAGAGAACTCTTGATGCTTTATCAAAGGGAGTCCTTCCAGAGAAGGAATCCGTAGAGAACTTGTCTGCTTTGGCGTTTGTTACAGCAGTTGACAACCTGATGACACAGAGGGAGGATGAGGAAATCAAGGACGAGGCGCTTTATGACAGCCTTGAGGAACTCCTTGATAAGAATCAGCACCTTGAGATGGCAAGAAAGATTAAGTCTTTTGCACTTGATGGAGATGACCTTGTCCTTTACTTTGCTATTGCACTTTGTTTTATCAACAATAACGATGACAGAGTCTGTAGGGGCGATATCGATGATTACTTCTCTTCCGGTAACCTTAGACGTCACTGCATGAATCTTCAGTCAGGAAGTCATGTCCTTATCCATGCCAAGCTTGTTGAGCACTCATGCATTGACGGTCAGGTTGAACCTAATTCATGGATGCTTACAGATTACAGCAAGGTCGAGGTGTTCTCAGAACTTAGCCTTAAAAAGAAGGTGGAAGTTAAAGCGGGGCTTACAAGAAGGGAGGATATTGTGGGAAAGAACCTCTTCTATACTCCTGGCGTGCAGAAGCAGGTGTCCCAGCTTGAATCAATGCTTGATGGCGATCGAATGAAAAGAATCCTCACAAAGCTCTCTGACAAGGGCCTCCGCAAGGGTTTTGCCTGCCTTTTCTATGGCGCCCCAGGAACAGGAAAGACAGAGACTGTCCTTCAGCTTGCAAAGAGAACAGGACGCGATATCATGCTTGTGGATATCCCGAGCATCAGAGACAAGTGGGTAGGAGAGACAGAGAAGAATATCCAGGCAGTGTTTGACCGTTACCGCAAGGCCGTTGACGGCAATGCCATGGCCCCAATCCTTGTCTTCAACGAGGCAGATGCTATTCTTAACAAGCGTTCTGAGTCATCGGCCAGCAGTGTTGACAAGATGGAGAACGCAATGCAGAACATCATCCTTCAGGAGATGGAGAAGCTTGAGGGTATCATGATTGCGACAACTAACCTTACTACCAATCTTGACCCTGCCTTCGAGAGAAGATTCCTCTACAAGGTGGAGTTTGAGAAACCTACCTACAAGGAGCGTAAGGAAATCTGGAAGTCGATGCTCGTTGACCTCTCTGATGAAGATGCGACCTCTCTTGCGAAGGAGTATGATTTCAGCGGTGGTCAGATTGAGAACATCGCAAGAAAGCGTATCATCAGTGATATCCTTGATGATAGAGATGACGTTAACCTTCCTGCCATCAAGGAGGCATGTCAGAATGAGCTTATCGGAAAGAGTTCTTCTTCAAAGAGAATCGCATTCTAGAATCCCTTCCTTTTCCCAATTGACGCTGTAGTTTAGATTCAGTAATGCTGGTCTTTTCTTTTGTGATGACTAATTTTTCCTTGCACAATTTTTGCTGTAAATTTGCTGTCGGATCAAAGGTCCTTTTGAGTGATGAAATATAGATTCTTTATCATATTGACTGCGCTGGTTATGCTGCAGGGACTTCTTTCTGAGAGTCCGGTCAATGCACAGAATACAGGTAGTGACTATAAGCGAACGCTTCAAGATACACTTGTCCTGAACACCGCAGTTATTTCAGCATCCTCTCCGACAAGACGTCTAAGGGAGGCTCAGATCGGCATTGAGAGAATCAGTGTGGACCAGATTGCCCGCATGCCCGCATTCATGGGTGAAAGGGACATCATCAAGTCTCTTCAGCTTCTCCCTGGAGTGAAGGAGGCAAGCCAGGGTTCGAGCGGCTTTCAGGTAAGAGGAGGCACTACATCGCAGAACCTTATTCTTCTGGATGGAGCTCCCGTCTACAATGCGGGTCATATGATGGGCCTTTTCTCAACATTCAATGATGATGCTCTAATGGATGCGACTTTGTATAAAGGTCTTGTCCCATCTGGCTTTGGTGGCGCAATATCATCCGTGTTTGATATCTCAACCAAACCGGGACTCTTTTCTCAGGACAAGAGGTTTACAGGTTCAGCTTCCGTTGGCCTTCTTTCGACCAAGGCCAGTGTCAGTGGTCCTATTGTTCCGGGAAAGGTGTCATTCAATCTTTCGGCACGAAGGACATATTTTGACTTGTTCCTGAAACTTACCAATAAGTACAAGAATACAGTCATGAACTTCTATGATGTCAACGCCAGGATTGACTGGAACATTTCATCAAAAGACAGGTTATCACTGAGTGCTTTCAGTGCTAATGACAAGATGGCTCTCGATGATCTTGCAGACATGGACTTCGGTAATAAGACAGCAACTCTAAAGTGGTCACGTCAGTGGAATGACAAGCTCCGCTCCAATATCTATGCTTACGTTTGCGGGTTTAATTCCGTCAATCAGTTTGACATACTTGAGCAGAGTCTGACATACACCGGTTTTATTAAGCAAGGCGGTCTGTTCGCAAAGTGGGTGTGGAAACCGTCCTCACTTGTGAGCGTTGACTTCGGTGTCCAGCCTGCTCTCTATAGGGTCTGTACCGGTGAGTGGGTCTACAACTTCTTCCCGGAGACTGAGATACGTAATGCATTCGATGCATCCGAGTGGATTGATGCCCAGTGGCATTTCGGGGAGAAACTGACTGTGTCAACAGGAGTCCGCTTCGACCTTTTCTCCGCTCTTGGAGGATCCCCTTATTATGATCTGGATGAGGACGGCTCTATCCTTAACACTTACAATTACAAGAAGAGTCATTTCGTGAAACCTCGCCTGGTTGTTGAGCCTAGAGTCAGTGTCAACTGGACAATAGATTCTCAGACAAGCCTTAAGGGAGGCTACAGCCGAACTTCCCAGAATATCCATGCCCTGAAAAACGACGGAATCTCTCTTCCGTTTGACAGATACACTCTGAGCAGCAATAACATCAAGCCTCAGATAGCGGATCAGGTGAGTCTCGGTCTTATGCGAATCCTCTCAGGTGGTGACTACGACTTCTCCATTGAAGGCTACTATAAGGATATAAAGAACGTCCTTGACTACAAGGAAGGAAAGTATCTTAGCTCCGAGATCGAACTTGAGCGAATAATTAAGTCTGGAGACGGTAAGGCCTACGGTGCTGAGGTTACATTCAGAAAGAATACAGGAAAATTTACAGGATGGATTGCTTACACTCTTTCGTGGTCAAAGAACAAGATTGAGGGAGTGAACGGTGGCAGATGGTATGACGCTGCCAACGACAGAAGACATGACTTTACAATTGTTGGTATGTATGACCTCGGGAGAGGATGGGATCTGTCAGCAACCTGGTCTTACAATACAGGTCAGGCGATGTCAGCCCCTAGTGCAAAGTACATTGTCGACGGCCACACATGGTACTACTATGCTGAGAAGAACGGCTACAGGGCTCCGGCCAATCATCATCTCGACCTGAGTGCTACCCACACTAAGAAGAAACGCTATGGAGAGCGTCAGTGGGCATTCAGTATCTATAACGTGTATGACAGAAGGAATCCGTTTGTGATTACATTCCTGGATGATGACACCAAGCCATCAGGAACTAAGACAGTGATGACTTCACTCTTCGGCCTTGTTCCGTCAGTTTCCTATAACATCAAATTCTAGCGTCCTATGAGAAAGATTTTTAGTATTCTATTACTCGCAATATCTGCTTTGGGTATCTTCTCCTCATGCCAGAAGGAGATTACCCTTCCTTATAGGTCAATTGATCCGCTTCTGGTAATTGAGGCTAGAGTCAATCAGGACAGTGCAGCAGTTTCTCTTAAAAGGACAGTTGACATGGAGTCTTTGCTGGAAGAATCTCCAGTAGTGACTGATGCCAAGGTATCTCTATTGTTTGGAGACCAGTGCGTGTCATTCTCTTATAGTGAGGCTGACAGTCTGTATCATCCCGACACTGAGTTTGCAGGAGTTCCTGGGACAACATATACACTTGATGTGGAGGATCATGGTAACAGATACACTTCCACATCAATGATGCATTCGCCTGTTCAGATTATTGATCATGGATTCAGGAGCATGGAAATTGCCGGAATAAAGACATGGCTTTACTCTGCGACCGTTCAGGATACTCCGGGGGAGGAGAACTACTATGTGTACTACTTCTATGAGGATGGAGTGGCTTCCATGTGGAATGTCCTCTATGACAAGGGACATGACGGGGAAGTTCTTCACTTCGATATTCCTATGCAGATAGAGGATGAGAATCTTGAATCCATGGAGGAATATCATTTCCTTCCTGTCGGAGGAGAAGCCAAGTTCGAGGTAAGGTCTGTCGATAAGAAGACATATGATTATGTGTATTCCTTGGCAGTTACAATGATGACATATGGAAATCCTGTGAATTTCTTTGATGGAATGTCTTCCAAAGGGGAGAGCATCAGAGGCCTTGGTTACTTCACTTCGTATTCATCCTCATCAATAAGCGATTTTTTCAATAAGGAAGACACTTTTGTAGACTCAAGCTTCAAGTTCCCTTTTGAGTTCTAATTGTGAGCTTAAGTATCGAAATGTTGACTATTTATTAAGCTATGAACTTGCAAGTACAAATATTTGTACTTAATTTTGTACATAAAAATGCATTGAGTAAATGAAGACAACAACTATTTCTATACTACGTCAGAACATCAAATCATACATCGACGGGGTTATTGAGACAAATGAGACTGTACTGGTGAACAAGGGATCCGACGGTGCAGTGATAATATCCCTTGCAGAATACACCAGGCTTGTGGAACAGTCTCAGACATCTGTACCAACTAGATCTGAAAATGAGAAGAGTCCTGTATCTATGACAAACTCAACCAAATACATTGACATCGATATCGAGGACCTTTAATTATGAAACTACAGTTCAGCGAGGCGGCGAATGTCTGCTATAAGAGATGGAAACGTCAGGCAGGACGCGACTATCAGGAGTTGAAATCAATGCTCCTCGAGTGTTTAGAGGACCCTTTCAATGGACGTGGAGAGCCACATGAGTTGGGTGGAGACTTCAGCGGGTATTGGACAAGGTCTTTTGCGAAAGAGTGCCAGTTCGTGTATATTGTGGACGGTGACATACTTAGGGTTGATGCCATAACTGAGTGCCCTGCTAAGGATGTTGAAGTTACTGACGACAGGCAGCATGAAGATGCCGTGAGTCTAATGCGTAGATTCATGGATAACGGCAAACCAAAACTTGGCATCTTCTGGTATGATTATGAACAGAACATCCTTTTCGGTGTGCAGAAGGGAGATGCCGAACTCTACGCCGATCAAGGTTCTCTCTCAACATATCCAAAACTACACAAAACATACTGGCAAAAGATGCACCAGAAAGCTCTGCATGCGGGAGATACTGAGTCTGTATTCTACAATGAGCACGACTATACGCAGATTCCGAGGGGTAGGGTTTTCCTAGACAACGGAGTGTACTATGTCAATGTAGGAGACTGGATAAACGGCTACGTCTGTGGGCAGAAATGTATAGACAAGGATAAGCTGAGGGAACTTCTTATAGATGAGTTTAACTTTCCTGAAGACTTTAAGTTCAGGCAGGATGTTCATTGGGACATCGGTCATGGATGGTCGGAGGAGGCATTCTAGATTACAGAAATGATTTCAGTCCTTTTTCCCCCTAATATGATTATAGCAAGCAGGGCTCGGCGAAATGCCGGGCCCTGCTTGGATTATAATCGTTTTGAATCAGCTATTAATAGCCAGGATTCTGATCGATGTTACCGTTAGCGTCAATCTCAGCTACTGGAATAGGAAGTACACAGTGGTCGTAATCCCAGTTGAACTTCTTCTTCTCGTCTGACATCACAAGGTGCTTTGTGCTGCTGATAGCCTTGATTGAAACGTCCTTACGCTCAACATATCCACCATCACGGAGTGCATCGAAGAAACGGTGACCTTCGCCTACAAGCTCAAGTCTACGCTCTGTCATGATTCTGTCAAGTGTTATATCATCAGCGCTTACGCTATTGTTTGGATTAGCACGGCTAACGATAGCATTGAGGTAAGATGCAGCCTTTTCTGCATCGCCTGTCTTGAATGCTGCCTCAGCTGCGTTGAGATATGTCTCTGAGAGGCGGAGAAGACGGATGTTAGCGTCCTGGATTACTTCTGAACCCTGAGGAGCATACTTCTTTATGAACACTCTCTTTGTTCTCTTTGTTGAGATTGGAGCGATAGAGTGACGTACATCATTTGGATCCTTTGAGAGGAGATCGTAGAAGCTGCTTGTACAAAGGATGTCATAGTATCCGTAATCATCATAGAGATAACCGAGAGCCTCCTTACCTGGAGAATCGTCTGTAAGGTTGATGATCTCGAAGAGTGTCTCGCCTGGAGCGCTGCCATCGATATCTGCAGCCCAAGCTGTAGGATACTCTGCGTTTGTCCAGAGAGCGAACTTGTTTTTCTCTGCAACTGTGATAGCTTCCTCTGCTGTTTCAAGAGCAAGAGCATCGTCACCATGATAAAGGTATACACGGCTAAGAAGTGAAAGTGCAGCAGGACGGTTGATCCAACCCTTGTGGAATGCGTTTCCTGTCTTTGAGTTCATGAGCTCAGCACCTTCCTTGATATCCTTTATGATCTGGGTGTAGCACTCAGCAACAGTATTGCGTTTTGGCTTTGCATCCTTATCAAGAGTCTCTGTTACGATTGGAACTCCAAGGCTTGCACCGTTATCCTTCTTATATGGATAACCGAAAAGCTTTGTAAGGTCGAAGAGGAACATTCCGCGAAGAGCAAGAGCCTGTCCCTTGTAGTAGTTGCGAAGTTCCTCGTCGCTTGTTGGGATATTGTCAACCTGTGCGAGGATTGTGTTACATGCGCTGATAAGGGAGTATGGGTAAGACCAGTATGACTCCTTTACATTAGACTGTGTGTAACTGAAAAGGTATGCGTCACCTGTACGGCTTGTCACCTTGTAAGCCTGCATATCATCACCTGCAGCGTCTCCGTAGTAGATAAGGCGTCCTGAGTATGCATAAGCGTTCTGCATGGTGCTGTAGATTCCGTTGAGGGACGCGTTACAGTCCTGCATTGCCTGGATAGAAGTCTCTGTGTTGATAGAGGTTGTTGGCTCTAGGTCAAGCCAATCGTTGCCACAGGCACAAAGGGAAAGTGCTGCTGCAGCAATTGCAGAAATTCTATATATATTTTTCATGTTGATCATACTTTTTACGATTGCTAGAATGAGAGGTCAATACCGAATGTGATAGTCTTAAGTGGAGGAGTTCCCCAGTTAGTTGAACCATTTGTAATAGACTCTGGATCGTAGTAGTCGTAAGCAGCCCATGTGAGGAGATTGTTTCCTGACATGTAGATACGGCAGCGGTCAACATTGATCTTCTTTGTCCACTTCTCAGGTACTGTGAATCCGAATGTGAGATTACGAAGACGGATAAAGTCTGTTGAGTGTACGCTACGTGTGTTTGTGTAGTAGTCAGACATCAGGTACTCTGCGTCGTAGTTGAACTTCTCGTGAGTTGTGATGTCACCTGGCTTCTGCCAACGGTCTCTGTAGTATGCAGGGATGTTGAGGTCAGAGTCGTATCCACGGTGGTCAACCTTCTGTGCCCACTTGTCGAATCCGTATCCACCGAACTGGTAGCTTACATTGAATGAGAGGTCGAACCAGCGGTAACGGAGAGTATTGATAAGACCACCTGTTACGTTAGGCTCAGCATGCTTGTACTCGATGCGGTTTGCTGGCTCGTGAGCTTTTGTAGCAACCTTCTCGGTTTTTCCGTCTGCAAGGTCGTTTGTATAGAACATTGGCTCACCATCCTCAGGGTCGATGCCTGCGAACTCGTATACATAGAATGTACGGTATGGAAGACCTACCTTATGGATCTGTGATCCGTCAGCGATCTCTGTCTGCTTTCCGTCAAGCTCAAGGATCTTGTTTGCGTTGTGAGAGAGGTTGAAGTTTACATCCCACTTGAATGCGTTTGAGTTGATTACACTTGCATGGAGATCAAGCTCGATCCCTCTGTTCTGAACCTTACCGATGTTAAGAAGGTAAGAACCGAATCCTGTTGTCATAGAGATAGGGTAGTCCATCAGAAGGTCGCTTGTCTTACGAGAGTAGTACTCAACTGTAGCATCAATTCTCTTGAAGAGAGAGAAGTCAACTCCGACATTGAAGTTGTAGTTCTTCTCCCACTTCAGGTCCTTGTTCTCGATCTGAGAAGGATACATGCCTGGAAGACCGTTGTAGTTAGAAGTAACTGAGCTGAGTCCCATGTATCCGAAGTAATCTGAAGGGAGTGTACCGTTAGCTCCGTAAGAAGCACGGATCTTAGCGTCAGTAAGAACGTCCTTTACTCCTTCCATCCAGCTTTCCTCAATGATTCTCCAAGCAGCAGAAGCTGACCAGAAGCTACCCCAGCGGTTGTCCTTGTGGAGTCGTGATGAACCGTCCTCACGGAAGCTTGCTCCGAGGAAGTAACGGTTAGCGTAGTCGTAGTTGATTCGGCCGAGGTATGAAACCATTCTGGTAGCACTTGATGTTCCACCTGCACCAGATGTTACAGCACCATTGCTGACATCATGCTTCTCTGAAGTTGCGAAGTTCTGCTTCTCAGCTGATACATAGTCACGGTAGTAGCTGTCTGTCTCATAACCGAGGAGATAGTCAAGGTGGTTCTCTCCGAAGCTGTGATTATAAGTGAGCTGGTTTGTCCATACAAGCTTCTTGCGCTGATACATTGTATCCTCCTCAAGTCCGTTGTAGTCATCACCGTTTGATGTACGAGGGTCATACCATGACTCACTCTTGTTTACCTGGTAGTCATAACCTACAGTTGTCTTGAACTTGAGGTTAGGGATGAACTCATACTGAGCGAATGCTGTGTTGAAGTTACGTGTTACATACTCACGCTTTGAGTCATATGTCATGGCAAGGAGAGGGTTACGGTCTCCAAGTGAGATTAGGTCCTGGTTCCATGATCCGTCCTCGTTGTATACAGGATCTGAAGGAGAAACCTTGCTGACTGATGAGTAGAATGGAGAAGTGTAGCTGGTTCCCTCACCGTATGCGTCCTGATTTACGACAGAGAAGAGAGTGTTTACTCCGAGAGTAAGCTTGTCTGTTGCCTTGAACTCAGTATTGATACGACCTGAGATTCTTTCGAGAGCGGAGTTGAGTGTGATACCGTTCTGCTCCATATATCCCAAAGAAGCGAAGTACTTTGCCTTGTCTGTTCCACCAGAAACATTGACATCATACTCCTGGTGGTTACCCTTCTTGAAAAGGACATCTTTCCAGTCTGTGTATCCGCACCAAGGAATTGGAGCATATTCCTCCATGTGAGCTGTAGCTGCAGCAGCTGCCTCTTCAGGTGATGCACCGTATGCGATCTCAGAGTTGTAGCCAGCCTCGTAGATAGCCTGACGACGCTCTTCACCGTTAAGTGTCTCACGGAATGGCATTGCGAAGTCTGAGAATCCCCATGTTGCCTTAACTCCTACCTTTGCCTTGCCCTGCTGACCCTTCTTTGTTGTAATGATGATGACACCATTTGCTGCACGGCTACCGTAAAGAGAAGCGGCAGCTGCGTCCTTGATTACTGTAAGGCTCTCGATGTCTGAAGGATTGAGAGTAGCGAGAGCGTCAAGACCTGCATCTGTACCAAGTGATGACTGGTTGCCTGTCTGTACAGGAATACCGTCAATTACATAAAGAGGAGAGTTACTTGCGTTAAATGATCCCATACCACGGACAGATACTGACGTAGCTGCTCCAGGGATACCTGAATTTGACTGCATTGTGACACCAGGTGCTGCACCCTGAAGCATCTCGTTAAGAGAAACTGCAGGAACGTCCTTGATGCTTTCTGTCTTTACAGTAGCTGCAGAACCAGCATAAGCTGATTTCTTGAATGTACCATAACCTGTAACGACAACCTCTTCGAGTGCCTCTGCATCTACGTAAAGAGTGATTGTAAGGTTGTTGGATGTTACTGTAACTTCCTGGCTCTTGAAACCAAGATAAGAGATTACGAGGGTGCTTCCCTGAGCTGCTCTTAGCTCGAATGCACCATCAAGATTAGTGATGGAGCCGTTTGTTGTGCCCTTTACAAGCACACTCGCTCCGATAATAGGCTCACCAGAATCATCGACAACAATACCTCTTACGGTGTTGCTTTGCTGGAGAACCGAGCCCCCAGCGTCTGAGCCGGAAACATTAGCACTGGCAGAAAGGGACAGAGATGCGCAGACTGTAGCTGCAAGTCCGAATCGCCAGATTGTTCTAAGCGTGTGGTTCATGATTGATTTGATAGAAATTATAATTGATTATTGATTTTGCCAAAAATAAAGATGCGAAGGTATGTATTATTTGTGTATATACAAAATAATGTAATTCAGTCAATTGTGGTTAGTGATTTGTACTAGAAAACTAACTCTCGTGAATTCTTTCCTTTGGGTAAAGATTCCATTAAAATAATGATACTATATCTTTATTTGTCTATCTGGAATCTATTCCCCTGGATTATGATTCTGAGATGACTAGGATGCTCTTTTCAGGACTAGTAGAATTCTGCACTATTTGTGATTTTTTATGTTTACCTTTTTTTTAATAGGACATTATAAAGTGAGAATAACATGAAAAACCTCGCTTTGTATGAAGAAGATTTTAAAAAGAACACTATTTGTATTTGTATCAATTGTCGCTGTATTTATGATTGTGAGTTCAGCTGCGGCATCTGCATCAAGGGAGAAGATATCGATTACATCCAAGTCGGCCGGAATAATCGGCATGTCAATGCCTATGTCTGAATTCGTGACACTCCTGTCAATCGCACCAAAATCAATAAGGGAGAAGTTATCCTCTGAATACTCTTCAATGAGACAGCATAGCAGAAGATCTAAGGACTTTATGTATCAGGGCGTGAATGTATCAACTACTGGATACGGAAACGTTGTTTTTCTGAAACTGGATTTCCTAGGTTATACAGTAAATGTAGATGGAACTTCATGGAACAGGCTTGATGACCTGTTTGCATAAACATATACAAATAATGGATGCATCCTTATGTAAAGATCTGCATCCATTGTTTATAGCGTGTAATGTAGTGTCTGCCCGAAATAGTTATTTTTTGCCAATGATTGTGTCAATGAATTTGTCATCAATGACGAACTTGAAGGTGGCCTTAGTACTTTCGTAACTGATATTCTCCCAGTTCTTGTACATGAATGGGTCAATGCTCCTAAGGTAATCCATAAGTTCATAAGTGGACTTGAAATCAGGAATTTCATCATCTTTGATAATCATGTAATAGGTCCCGTCAATAGTAAGGCCGTTAAGCCATCCGTGAGTGAAAGGATTGTCCCAGTCTTTCAGATAATCCAGACTTGGCTCTGATTGAATGATTGTATCAACTTCAAGGCTGCACTTCTCTCCAGGGGATAGTTTGAATGACAGTCCGCTCATGGAACTGGCCTCTACTGTATGTGAGGAATGATTTTCAATGATATTTGTGATAGTAATTCCGTAGGATTCCATCTTGGCACAGGAAACTAGAGCCAGTGCTCCTGTGAGAGCAGTCAAAAGGATAGTTTTAATTATGCGATTAATGTTCATGTCGTTTTATCAATAAATTGAGGATATGTGCAAAAGTACTATCCATTTTTGGAATATTATTCATTTTTAAGATAATTATCCCAAAGTAGTCTCTTCCAAAAGGATTTATGCGAATATTTTTTCGCAGAAGGCCGCAAAAAAATCTTTGTTTTTGCAAAATTCGACTATCTTTGTCTAGTTTACATAGAAAAAATCTAGATAACAAATAACGATATGAAACAAAGTCTCAAAAAAGTCCTTGTACTTGGTTCCGGAGCTCTTAAGATCGGCCAGGCAGGAGAGTTCGACTACTCAGGTTCACAGGCCCTTAAGGCTCTTCGTGAAGAGGGTATCAGCTCTGTCCTTATCAACCCAAACATCGCAACAATTCAGACATCTGAAGGTATCGCTGACAAGGTTTATTTCCTTCCAGTAAATCCTTATTTCGTTACTGAAATCATCAAGAAGGAAAGACCTGACGGAATTTTGCTTGCATTTGGTGGCCAGACAGCCCTTAACTGTGGTACTGAACTCTTCCTTAACGGTACACTTAAGGAGTATGGTGTTCAGGTTCTCGGAACTTCTGTTGAAGCTATCATGAATACAGAAGACCGTGACCTTTTCGTAAAGAAGCTCAATGAAGTTGACCTCAAGGTACCAGTAAGCCAGGCTTGTGAGACAATGGATGAGGCTCTTGCGGCTGCTCGCAGAATCGGCTATCCAATCATGATCCGTTCAGCATATGCTCTTGGTGGTCTCGGTTCAGGTGTTTGTCCTGACGAGAAGACATTCAAGGAGATTGCAGAATCTGCATTCACTTTCGCACCTCAGGTTCTCGTAGAGGAGAGCCTCAAGGGATGGAAGGAGATTGAGTTCGAGGTAATCCGCGATGCTAACGATCACTGCTTCACCGTTGCTAGCATGGAGAACTTCGACCCTCTCGGAATCCATACAGGTGAGTCTATCGTAGTTGCTCCTACTTGCTCACTTACAGACGAGCAGGTTAAGATGCTCCAGGAACTCGCTATCAAGTGCGTTCGTCACCTCAATATCGTAGGTGAGTGTAATATCCAGTATGCATTCAACGCTGTGACAAATGACTACAGAATCATCGAGATCAATGCTCGTCTTTCTCGTTCATCTGCTCTTGCATCTAAGGCAACAGGTTATCCTCTTGCTTTCGTTGCAGCAAAGATCGCTCTCGGATATACTCTCGACCAGATTGGTGAGATGGGAACACCTAACTCAGCATATGTTGCTCCTTCACTTGACTACCTTATCTGTAAGATCCCTCGTTGGGACCTCACTAAGTTCCAGGGTGTGTCTCGCCGTATCGGATCAAGCATGAAGTCAGTAGGTGAGATCATGAGTATCGGTAGAACCTTCGAGGAACTTATGCAGAAGGGTCTTCGTATGATCGGACAGGCAATGCACGGTTTCGTCTGCAACGACCATATCCATTTCGATAACCTTGATGACGAGCTTGAGAACCCAACAGACCTCCGTATCTTCGCAATGGCACAGGCTCTCGAGGAAGGTTACTCTGTTGAAAGAATCTATGAGCTTACAAAGATTGACCCTTGGTTCATCGGCAAGCTTAAGAATATCGTTGATTACGCAAAGACACTCTCTGAGTACGACTCTATTGAGGCTCTTCCAGAGGATGTTCTCCGTCAGGCTAAGATCCTTGGCTTCTCTGACTTCCAGATCGCTAGACTCGTTCTTAAGAACAAGGCTAACGGCGAGAAGGCTAACCTTTCAGTTAGAGCTAGAAGAAAGCAGCTTGGTATCCTCCCTGCAGTCAAGAGAATTGAGACAGTGGCTAGTGAGCACCCAGACCTTACTAACTACCTCTATATGACTTACAGCGTTACTGGTCATGACATCAACTACTACCAGAACAACAAGTCAGTTATCGTACTTGGATCTGGTGCTTACCGTATCGGTAGCTCAGTTGAGTTCGACTGGTGTTCAGTTAACGCTATCCAGACAGCCAGAAAGCTCGGATACAAGTCTATCATGATCAACTACAACCCTGAGACAGTTTCTACAGACTACGATATGTGTGACCGTCTCTACTTCGATGAGCTCTCATTTGAGCGTGTTCTCGATGTTATCGATCTTGAGAACCCTAGAGGAGTCATCGTATCAGTAGGTGGTCAGATTCCTAACAACCTTGCAATGAAGCTTTACCGCCAGAGTATTCCAATCCTTGGAACTTCTCCGGTAAGTATCGATAGAGCTGAGAACAGAAACAAGTTCAGCGCTATGCTTGACCAGCTTGGCATCGACCAGCCTAGATGGAGCGCTCTTACATCACTTGATGATGTGAAGGCATTCGTATCAGAGGTAGGTTACCCTGTCCTTGTACGTCCTTCATACGTTCTTTCAGGTGCTGCAATGAACGTTTGCCACAATGATGACGAGCTTGTTCGTTACCTTGATATGGCATCTGAGGTTTCTAAGGAGTTCCCAGTTGTTATCTCACAGTTCATGTCTGAGACTAACGAGATTGAGTTCGACGCTGTTGCTAAGAACGGTGAGGTAGTTGAGTATGCTATCAGTGAGCATATCGAGTATGCTGGTGTTCACTCTGGTGACGCTACAATGGTATTCCCAGCTCAGAACACAAGCTTCGCTACATTCCGTCAGATTAAGAAGATGAGCCGCAAGATTGCTAAGGAGCTTAATATCTCTGGTCCATTCAACATCCAGTACCTCGCTAAGGGTAGAGATGTCAAGGTAATCGAGTGTAACCTCCGTGCTTCTCGAAGCTTCCCATTCGTGTCTAAGGTTCTTAAGCGTAACTTCATCGAGACAGCTACACGCATCATGCTTGATGCACCTTATACAAAGCCAGACAAGAGCGAGTTCGATATCGACAGAATCGGTGTTAAGGCTTCTCAGTTCTCATTCGCTAGACTTCAGAACGCTGACCCAGTACTTGGTGTAGACATGTCTTCAACTGGTGAGGTAGGCTGTATCGGTGATGATTACGATGAGGCACTCCTCAACTCAATGATTGCAACAGGATATAAGATCCCATCAAAGGAGAAGGGTGTAATGCTTTCAGCTGGTAGCCTTAAGGACAAGGCATCGCTTCTTGACGGAGCACAGATGCTTGCTAAGGCTGGCTTCAAGCTTTATGCTACAAAGGGTACATCTAAGTTCCTTGCTGAAAACGGTGTTGCAACAACAGCTGTTGCATGGGATGATGAAGCTGCTGCAGGTGAGCAGGATGTTACTTCACTTATCTCTAACCATGTTGTTGACCTTATCATCAACATCCCTTCAGGTAAGAACAACAAGTCAGTATCTCGCGGATACAAGGTAAGAAGAGGTTCTATTGACCATAACATTCCTCTTATCACTAATGTTCGTCTTGCTGGTGCATTCATTGAGGCAATCTGCAGAAAGGGCCTTGAGGATCTCCAGATCAAGAGCTGGCAGGATTACGAGTAGAATATATCTATCTCAATATTATACTGAAAGGCTGCTTAACCAAAAGCAGCCTTTTTGCTATATTTGTACTTATGGCGACTGATATTTTCAAATATAGTAGAGTCTATGACTGGGGCAGGTACTATTTTGACTTGTGTACCAGAACCCAGTTCTCTAGAGTGATTATCCGGGGACGGGAGAATATCCCATCTGATGGACTGATCATATATGCCCCCAATCATGTGGCAGCGATGATGGACCCACTTGTGACTCTTCTTGTGAATGGTCACGGACCTGTTGGCTTTGGAGCTAGAAGTGACATCTTCGCAAACCCGATTGCAGCATGGGCTCTTCATTTTGTCAGAATTCTTCCACTTGCCAGGGAAAGGAACGGTCTTAAGGAGGTCGCAAAGAACTATGAGACGTTTGATGACATTGTCAACTGCCTTAGGCACGGAATGCCTTTCTGCATGTACGCTGAAGGAACACATAGGCCAGAAAGAGGCCTTCTACCTCTAAAGAAAGGTGTCTTCAGGATTGCGAAGATGGCTAATGAGCAGCTAGGTAAACCAGTCTATGTTGTTCCTATAAGTTCTGACTACGAGTACTTCTATAAGCCTATGGGAAGAATCGCTCTTACAGTTGGAGAACCAATAAATGTAGGGGAGTACTTCGAAGAACACAAAGACCAGCCCGAGGCTAGCATCTATAAGGGGCTTGTTGATACTTTGACGACCCGTATCAAGGAGAACCTTGAAGTTCTTCCTCAGAGGAAGAAATGTAATAAAGCGTTGGGAGTGCTGGGGTCTGTGTTGTCCCTTCCTGTATGGCTTGTCTGTGCTATTCTTTCAATTCCTATATGGCTGCCTTCCAAGCTTATTATCCACTTTATGGAGGACAAGGCGTTCTCTCATACAGTGTACTTTGCCATAAGACTGTTCTTCCCGTATTTGTGGCCATTTTATAGCCTAATGGCCTATCTAGAGAACAGGTATTGTGATTTGTTCAGAGTATGAGTTGGACTCTAAAAGATTTGTAATATGAAAAAGTTACTTGCTAATGTTTCTGCCTTGGTGGTGTCTTTGCCGCTATTTGCTCAGTATCCAGGATCAAAGTACTATCCAGTTGTTGAAGGAACTGATGTCACTTTCTATTTGACCGCACCAAAGGCAGTAAATGTAAAGGTCTATGGTGATTTCTTGCCAGGAGTTGATACTTACAATCTAGGTGGAAGTGCAAGTATGGTTGAGTCTGATGGAGTATGGACATACACAGCCAAAAATTTGGCGCCAGATTTCTACACATACTATTTCGAGGTTGATGGAGTTAGAACAATGGATCCGAATAACCTCAAGGTGGCTTGCAACTATTCTGAGTTCCTGAACACTTTCATCATTGAGGGAGAGGGAAGTCGTAATCTTACTATAGCAGACTCTAAGAAAGGATCGCTTCAGACAGTATGGTATGATTCTCCAGAGTATGGCGGACAGAGAAGAATGACCGTTTACCTTCCATTCAACTACTCGGCTCAGAAGAAGTACCCTGTCCTATATATGCTTCCAGGTGGAGGTGATGACGAGGATACATGGGTTGATATGGGACGCCTTCCTCAGGTAATGGATCATATGATTGCATCCGCTGAGGCTAAGGAGATGATCGTTGTTATGGTCAACTCAATGCCAAATGAGTTCGCCGCTCCTCACGTCATGAATCCTGATCCAACAAAGAAGAGTCATTTCGAGATGATGGGATCGGAAGCCGGAAAGTCTGGTGGGGAGTTCTCAAATGACCTTATCAGGAACATCATTCCTTATGTCGAGAGCCACTACAGTGTTCTGAAGGGATCCGCTAACAGAGCAGTGACTGGAGTGTCTATGGGCGGATCTTATCTGGCTTATATCATAGAACATTTCCCTGGAACATTCAGCTATATAGGATTCATCGGATCCGGTATCATGGGAAATCCTGCAGCAGCAGATGCTGCTCTTGTTCCTGTGAAGAAAGCAGGATACAAACTTATGTGGGTAGGTGCGGGTAACCTTGATATGGCTCTTAACAGTGCCAAAACTCTTATGTCAGCTCTTGACCGGGCATCTATGCCTTACACTTACTATGACTCTGGGGATGGACATAACTGGAGGTCATGGAGAAAAGACCTTCAGAAGTTCGTACCGCTGATTTTCAAATAGATCGAATGATCTCATTTTAAGTATCACAGACCTTGGAGAATTGACTTCGAGGTCTGTTTCTTATAAAGACGCTTCCTTCTGTAGAAAACTATCGGAGTCCTGGCCGTATTATTAATAAAGCGAACCAAATATGACAAGAGAAGAATTTGAAAGAGAGTATGAGTTAGAGCTCCAGCTCCATAACTGGGAGAGAATCGATTCTATAGAGACGGACCGACTTATCCTTCGTCCTATGCTGTATACTGATGCAAAGGATCTACTTGAGATTGTATCAAATTATGATACTGCATACTGGGCGGGAATGGAACCGTTGAATACTACTTCCGAGATTGAGAAATTTGTGGATATGGGCAATTTCATGGATACCGAACCTCAGTTCGGAATAGTCCTGAAGGATACTGGTATACTGATAGGTGCTATCGGCTATTTCTTCGACTGTTATGGTCTTGAAGGGGATACTTGCGTCGGTTATTTCCTGTCGGAGAAATACAGGGGCAACGGATATATGACAGAAGCCCTGAAGGCTGTCTGCAATCGTTTCTTTGAGAATACATTCTGCTCACGCCTCAAATGCGAAATCCGTCCTGACAATCTTCCGTCTAGAGCAGTGGCAAAGAAGTGCGGTTTTGTCCAGAATCCAGATCAGACCAGGTGGAGACTCAATATTTATGACAAGCCACTCGATGAGTTCTTCCTCTACAATGAAGTCTATGATGAATCTATCGATGAGTTAATAGAAGAATTAATGAAGGATATGTAGCCATTTATCACCAACACGTGGTTATATCTGAGAGAATTATCACTATCTTTATAAGATAAAGAGATTGACAAAACTACTACTATGCTGACAGACGCTTTGCCCGGATTGGTGGAAGACTTCCTTGATATGGAGGACTTTGACTTCGCGGAGTTGGAAGAGGAACTCGCCATCGTTGATTTTCAAAGGGACTTTGATGATTTCCTTGACAACTATTACAAGTTCAATACTGCTAATAGTATGCCTCTTCTGTTTCTTGCCCTAGCTGCAAGAAACAGGATTCGCGTGACTCAGAATCATACTCCTGTTGAAGGAGCGTACAGGTCTTTTTCTCTTCAGGAGATGAAGGATCTGAACTGGGTCAAGGAAGACGCGAAACTAAGAAAAAGGATATCATCTCTCCTAAGAAGAGGCTATGCCTCTGTGGATATTGAGTTCGACCTTGATATTCAGACGGCCGCCGTGTACTCAATCTTTGTCAAGAACGATGAGGAGACGGTCGTTCAGGAGCATCATCACAGGATAGGCCGTCTTATTGATCATAGAGATGACCTTGTGTCCTACAGGATGCATCAGAAGTATTCGGCTCTTCGTCTTGTCCGATTCCTTATCAATCACAAGTCATATGTCAGCAAGACCTTTATAAATCTCTATCATAAGGTTCTTGTAAAGTCCGGTTTACAGCCAGAGAGACCAAGACTTGTTGTCGCAAATGCTATTTCAGCATTGGCAGAATATTCTGGGAACGGAACTGTATATGTTCCGTTCGCAGGCATCGGTATCGTAGGTGCTATGCTAGGACCTAAGGCTGGTGACAGACTGTATGTCGATGGCGATCCTAATCCGAAGCTTCTTGCCTGCGGAAGACTCCTTAACTATGGTATGGGTGGAAATAATGCTCACTTTGAGCTCAGGAACTCTCTTCAGTGGATTAGTGTAAAGCCATTGGAGCTTGTTATTTCTACATATAGAGGATTCCCTGGTGGAAAGTCCGCATTCTCTTTCAGCTATGAGAAGAGTATGGAGTCATTGTCCGACTCAGGAAAGTATATTGGAGTTATCCCTTCATCAACTTTGTTTGAATCCGATCAGAAATCTCATCCTGAAATTCTGGAGACCATAAAGGAGGCGGTAGATAATGATTATCTTGACACAATTATCATTATGCCGTTCAATGAGACCATCGTTCTTTTCAGGAAGAATAAACCAATTCCAGGAAAGGTTCGTCTCTTTGATAGAAGGAACTCATTCGTGCAGGCTATATCGATAGAGCTGATGCTTCAGGATCCGACATGTGTCAAGGTTATCTCCTGCCGCGAGATTGTAAAAAAGAAATATAGACTTAAGCCTTTTGTCGTAAAGGAACCTCGTCAATATGCTGGTAGAAAGATTGTCAGGGCAAGTGAATACATTGCCAGACTGAAAA
>JAKSJT010000049.1 GCA_024402125.1 Bacteroidales bacterium | reverse complement strand
AAAGAGTCCGTTCACTGAGAAGAAGGACCTTCAGCTTTTCAATGACGATTTCCTGTTCTGTGACAAGTCAGATATCATCGACTATGTGACAACATCCGGAACACTTGGTGACCCTGTAACTTTCGGCTGTACGGAGAAGGATCTTCAGAGACTTGCTTTCAATGAGAAGAAGTCCTTTGAATGTGCAGGTGTGAAAAAGGGTGATGTCGTTCAGCTCATGACAACTCTTGACAAGAGATTCATGGCAGGTATGGCGTATTTCCTTGGCCTTAGGGAACTCGGAGCTGGTATCATCAGAGTCGGGAACGGTATTCCAGAACTTCAGTGGGACACGATAAGAAGAATAAAGCCGGATACTATCATGTGCGTTCCGTCATTCATTCTCCGTCTTATCCAGTATGCTGAGGAGCATGGAATCGATTATAGAAACAGCAGCGTCAAGCGAATCATCGGAATCGGAGAAGGTCTTCGTGATCAGAATTTCGAGCTCAATCTACTCGGCAAGAGCATTAAGAGCAAGTGGGATGTTGATCTCTTTGCAACCTACTCTTCAACTGAGATGGGTGCAACATTCTCAGAGTGTGAGTTCGGTCAGGGAGGACATGTACATCCTGAACTTATCATTGTCGAGATAATCGGAGAGGATGATATGCCGGTTCCTGACGGACAGGTCGGCGAGGTTGTCGTTACAACTTTGGGAGTAGAAGGAATGCCTCTTCTGAGATTCAGGACAGGAGACATGGCTGCCAAGAGGGTGGAACAGTGCCAGTGCGGCCGCTACTCTTACAGGCTTACTCCACTAGTTGGCCGAAAGAACAACATGATAAAGCTTAAGGGAACTACAATCTACCCACCAGCAATCAATGATGTGCTTGACAATGCCGACTATGTACAGAACTATGTCGTGTATGTCATGGATACGGAAGCCGGAACTGATGATGTGCTTGTTAAGGTAGGCTTGAAGAGCGAGCCGGAATTCGATGTGGAGAAAGATCTCAAGGACAGGTTCCGCTCACGAATTAGAGTTGCTCCTAGAGTTGAGGTTCTGCCGGTTGAGGAGATTTCGAAGATTACATCACCGGCTAAATCCAGAAAGCCTATCAAGTTTATTGACATTAGAAAGAAATAGAACAAGGATATGATTAAAGACCCTCGTTTCGACGACATAAGGCCTTATTACGATGAGGAGATACCGGAGGCAATGGCAAGAATCGCTAAATGTGGATTCTTTGCTCTGCTTGCTGACTATGTATTCCCTGGAACTCCACTAGAGCAGGTTAGGGAACTCTTTTCATCAATAAAGAATACCCATGATTTCCAGCATAAGGTGATGTACTATGTAAATGAGCAGATTATCAAAAGAAGCTGCACTTCATTTACATATGACGGCATTGAGAATGTTAACAGTCAAAGCCAGTACCTGTATGTCTCAAATCATAGGGACATCATGCTGGATGCTTCGCTTCTTCAGAATGTCCTTGTTGATAACGGTCATGACACATCTGAGATCACTTTCGGGGCAAACCTCATGTCCATGCCTGTGATTGTCGATATCGGAAAGTCAAACAAGATGTTCAAGGTAGAAAGGGCAGGTAACAATCCTAAGGATTTCTACTACACATCCCTTCATCTTTCCCAGTACATCAGGCATGC
Source organism: Bacteroidales bacterium (assembly GCA_024402125.1). Classification (GTDB taxonomy): domain Bacteria; phylum Bacteroidota; class Bacteroidia; order Bacteroidales; family UBA932; genus Cryptobacteroides. The sequence continues at coordinate 11,363 of JAKSJT010000049.1, read as the reverse complement.
GATCATGGAAAAGCAGCAGTCAGTGTGGATCGCCCAGAGAAATGGCCGGACAAAGGACGGAATAGATGCAACTGACCAGGGTATCATAAAGATGTTTGAGATGAGTCGCCCAGAGGATAGGGTGGAGGCCCTTTCAGATCTTAGCATTGTTCCGGTGACAGTATCCTACGAATGGGAACCATGTGATATCAAGAAGGCACTGGAGATGTATGAGTCCAGAGGCGGAGTCTACACAAAGATGCCAGGAGAGGATGTCAGCAGTATCCTTTCTGGAATATCAGATCCTAAGGGAAATGTACATTTCCACATAGGAAAGCCTATTGCAAGGGAAGATCTTCTGCCATTTGATGACCAGGTGAACAGCAAGTTCAATGCTTCCGTTGCAAAGCTCATTGACAAGAGGATATGCTCAAGCTATAAGCTTTGGCCGAACAACTATATAGCACATGACCTCCTTTACGGACAGCATACATACAAGTCTCTCTACACAAAGGAGCAGAAGCAGAAATTCCTGGAAAGAGTATCACTTCTGGAAAAGTATGATACTTGTGACTATGACACGCTCAAGGAGATATTCCTTGGTATCTACGCAAATCCTGTAAACTCATTCCTGAAGTTTTCGGAAGAGATTGACAAATAAAAAGGCAACGCTACAATGGCAAAAAGTTCAGTTGACATAAATGCTCTATGCAATAAGCTGGTTGAGGACGCAAGGAATGGCATCTTCAAGCCTGTGTATCTTCTGATGGGTGATGAGGCTTACTATCCTGACCTTGTGTGCAACACTATCATTGATAACTGCCTTCAGGACTATGAGAAGGACTTCAATGAGACAATCTGCTACGGTGCTGATGTGGATGCTGATGCAGTCATCACTGCGGCAAGGCGATTCCCGATGATGGCGGAGCGCCAGCTTGTCGTTGTCAAGGATGCCCAGCAGATGAAGTCCCTTGAGGATCTTGCAATCTACTGCGCAAATCCACTAGACTCTACTATACTAATGATTCTGATGAAAGGAGCATCCGCTGACAAGAGGAAGACACTCAACAAGACAGTCCAGAAAACAGGCATAGTAGTAGATTCTCCTGCTATCAGGGATTATGAGATGCAGAGATGGATTGTCAGCTACATGAACTCAAGAGGCTTGTCAATTGCTCAGGATGCGGCTCTTCTATTTGCTGAGTCGGCAGGAACTGACCTTTCCAGAATAGTTGTCGAGACTGACAAGATGCTTAAGAACCTCCCTGAGGGAACAACAAACATTACCCTTGCGGATATTGAGAAGAATGTAGGAGTCAGCCGTCAGTTCAGCGTATTCGAACTGACAAAGGCTCTTTCGGAGCATAATGCGGCAAAATCTCTCAGGATTGCAACTTATATCGGATCAGCTCCGAGGTTTGCTATGCCGATGGCAACAAGTACTCTGTTCTCACACTTTAACAGGATCCTTAAGTATGAGGCATTCCTTATGAATAACCCTCGTGCAGCAAATGATGAAAAGGCCAGAGTATTGGGAATTTCACCATTTTTCCTTCGAGAATACGATTTGGCTGTAGCAAATTACCCTGTAAAGAAGTCTATAATGGCGATATCACTCATTACTCAGTATGACTTCAAGGGAAAGGGAGGAGATGCAGGCGAAGCCTCGCAGGCACAGCTGCTGACAGAACTGGTTGCAAAACTCCTTGCCTTGTAATCATTGGAATTGAAGTGAAAGGATAAATATTTAACGAAATACAAAATATAATTGTTGTTTTACGATAATTTGATATATTTGTAGTAACAATTACTAATGCTATGGGAATTATTGATGTAAAAAATGTCAACAAGAACTTCGGTGAGAAGGTCGCACTTGACAATGTTTCATTTAGCATCCCACAGGGAAAGATCTTCGGACTGCTTGGTCCGAATGGTGCAGGTAAGACGACCCTTATCCGCATCATCAACAGAATCACAATCCCTAATTCGGGTGAAATCCTTTTCGACGGCAGACCTATCACTCAGAGAGATGTTGAGAAGATCGGTTATATGCCGGAGGAAAGAGGTCTATATAGAAAGATGGAGGTAGGTGAGCAGGCTATGTTCCTGGCTCAGCTGAAGGGTATGTCAGCAAGGGACGCTGAGAAGGAGCTCAAGACATGGTTTGTCCGTTTCGGAATACAGGACTGGTGGAAGAAGAAGATTGAGGAACTTTCAAAGGGTATGGCCCAGAAGGTTCAGTTCATCACAACTGTTGTTCATAAGCCATCGCTTATGATCCTTGATGAACCATTCTCAGGTTTCGACCCAGTGAACGCTGAACTTATCCGTAACGAAATCCTTAGACTCAAGGATGAAGGTGCTACAATTATCCTTTCAACTCATAACATGGAGTCAGTTGAGGAGCTTTGTGACAATATCGCTCTTATCAACAAGAGCAAGCTTGTCATAACAGGCGGTACTGACGAAATCAGAAGAAGATACGGAAACAACAACATTGAGCTTATCTACACCAGCGAGACTCCTGTCCAGCCTGTTGAGGGACTCTTCTCAGTTGTTTCTGATGAGACGTCGGCAAACAGACACACTGCGGTGCTTTCACTATCTGAAGGCGTGGCCAACAATGAAGTCCTTGCTTCACTGGTGTCTGCCGGACTTCCTGTAAACTCATTCAAGGAACTTGTTCCTAGGATGAATGACATTTTCATTAAACTTGTAACAGAGGGGGCATAGTTATGAATTTACATATAATCAGTTTGATCGTAAAGAGGGAATATCTTACCAAGGTTAAGAAGAAATCATTCCTCATCATTACATTCCTTGCTCCAATTTTCTTTGCTGCGATGGTTGCTCTTCCAAGCATCCTTATGCTGACAACAAAGGAAAAGGCTGAGCATATGGCTGTTGTTGATGAATCAGGTATCGTCATGCCGTTCCTAACAAGCAGCGAGGCTATCTCCTACACTGACTGTACAGGTATGGATGTGGATAATCTAAAAACCAATCTTTCGGATCTGGATTTCGATGTCCTTCTTACTATTTCTCCTCTTGATACAGTGTCCAAGACAGTTTCTGCAGCGACCTATTCAACAAAACCGGTTGGTGTGGATGCCTCAGAGAATATCAACAGGAAGATCAATGATGCCATTGAGGCATATAGGGTTTCCTCTTATGAAATCATGGGTCTTGAAGATATCATGAAGGATGTCCGCTCAAACATGCACATGACAACATATACACTAGGTGAGGACGGATCTGAGACTCTTTCATCATCTGAGATATACATGATTGTGTCCATGCTTCTTGCAATGGTCATCTACATGTTCATCGCAATGTTCTGCGGTATGGTGATGACAAGTGTGATTGAGGAGAAGGCTTCAAGAGTGGTTGAGGTACTTATCTCAAGTGTGAAGGCAACTGAACTGATGTTCGGTAAGATTATCGGAGTTGCTCTTGTCGCTATCACCCAGTTCATCCTTTGGATTGCTCTGACAGGTGCTATCCTTGGTATAGTTGGCGGTCTTTTCGGAAAGGATATCCTCTCTTCAGCAGGCATGGACCAGACAGCCCAGATGACTGAGATGATGGAGAGCATGGGAGTAGACCCTAGCATGACTGGAATGTCAATCCCAACAGCAGATTTCAGTGAACCTTCTGAGATGGAGGCAATCCTTTCAACAGTGAAGGAGCTTCCGCTTGTAACACTCGCCATTTCATTCATCATCTACTTTGTCCTTGGTTATCTCCTTTATGCATCACTGTTTGCCGCTATCGGATCAGCAGTTGAGAATGAGGCGGATACCCAGCAGCTTCAGATGCCGGTAACCATTCCGCTTCTTATAGGATTCCTGATCGCATTTATCGCATTCAAGTCTCCTGACAGTCCAGTTGTGTTCTGGGGTTCTATGGTACCGTTCACATCTCCTATTGTAATGCTCGCCAGAATCCCATACGGAGTACCTGTTTGGCAGATCGCTTTGTCAATCGTTCTTCTTGTTGGAACATTTGCGCTCTGCGCATGGGCTTCGGCGAAGATCTATAAGGTCGGTATTCTCATGTTCGGTAAGAAGAGTACATTCAAGGACCTCTGGAAGTGGCTTAAGCAGGATTAATTATTCTACTATTTATGACTAGATCAATAATTGCATTTTTATCGGCAGTCCTTGTCTCTTCGGTGTCTCTCGGGGCTCAGGATTTCAATATTACCTGGAGTCTTAAGTCTACAGATGCATCCAGAACTGGAGTCAAGGCATCCAATGCGACTAATGTCAAGGAGACCATGGGAGAAGTAAAGGGCAAGACCTTCTATGCTCCCAATGGTAAAATCTTTAAAGGCGGAAGAACAGCAAAGGCAGCAAAGCATATGATAGAGGCTCAGCCAGCTATGGCAAGTTCAAAGACTCTTGTCGCTCATTCAGCCAAGGAGATGGTAAGGCATTCTCCGGAGTGTGAACTCAGCAACTGGATCGTTGACCATTTCATGGTAGCTGTCCATGAGATGACAGGAAAGCAGGTTGACCTTGGCATTACCAACTTCGGAGGAATCAGAGTGGATATGCCAAAGGGTGATGTCTTTGAAGATGACATAAAGTCAATGTTCCCTTTCAAAAATACCCTCTGCTATGTCGCTTTGAAGGGAAGTACAGTTAGGCACATCCTTGAACAGATGGCAGCAACTTCCTTCCAGGCACGTGGAGGGGTAAGGGTTGTGGCAAAGGACGGAAAGCTTGTTGAGGCTACAATCGGTGGAAAACCTATTGATGATGAGAAAGTATATGGTCTTGCTTCAATCAATTTCCTTTTGGATGGAGGCGACAGGCTTCATCTCGGTGATGGTGCTCTTGAAATCATTGATACAGGTAAGTATGTCATTGATGTGATGCTCCCTTATGTCAAGAGCTATGAGGCTCAGGGTAAACTGATCGACTACGAGATGGACGGAAGAGTTACAGTTATTAGAACAGACAAGCAGTAGGAGAAGGAGTTATGAAAAAGACATTTATAGCAATTTTTGCTGCTGTGGCAGTTTTCGCCTCTAACTTGAGTGCACAGGATCTCGTGATCATTCACTACAATGATACGCACAGTCATCTTGAACCTGAAAGAGGTGGAAAAGATGCAGGTCGTGGCGGTGTTGTGGAAAGAGCTGCTTTCTGTGACAGCGTCTACAAGGCGGAAGGAAAGAGAAATGTACTCCTTCTTCACGGAGGAGACTTTAACCAGGGAACAACATACTACACTGAGTTCGGTGGTGCTCTCGAAGTTAAGCTTGTCAATGCCTTGGGATATGATGCAACCTCACTTGGAAACCATGAGTTTGACAACGGCTTTGATGACCTTGCCGCAAGACTTAGGAAAGTGAAGGCGGATGTGGTCTGCGCAAACTATGACTTTTCTAAGTTCAAGCTCGGAAAATACATAAAGCCATTCACCATCGTTAAGAAGGCAGGTATGAAGATAGGAATCATCGGACTTCTGACAGATGTATCAACTGTAGTGTCTCATGACATTGCAAAGAACCTTCATTACCTTGATCCGGCTGTTGTTGTGAATGCCTATGCAGAGTATCTCAAGGACAAGAAGCATTGTGACATGGTCATCGTCCTGTCTCACCTTGGATTCTCGCCAGACACTAAGATGGCTGCCCAGACAAGGGGAGTTGACCTTGTTGTCGGTGGACACAGCCACACAAACCTCTCGGAGATCGAATATGTGAACGATCTGGACTCAAAGCCAGTTCCAATTGTTCAGAATGGATGCTGGGGACTCTCCAGTGGAATTCTTCACATTTCAAAAAAATAGATAACTATTAGAATTATTTATTAACATATAAACCCCCAATTACCACTTTTATGGCAAACGGAGAAGAAAAACAGATCATTTTTTCAATGGTCGGTCTTAACAAGACCTTTCAGCAGAATGGCAAGCAGGTTCTAAAGGACATTTACCTGTCATTCTTCTATGGAGCGAAAATCGGTATTATCGGTCTTAACGGTTCCGGTAAATCTACACTCCTCAAGATTATCGCTGGACTCGATAACCAGTATCAGGGAGAAGTAGTGTTCTCACCAGCTTACTCAGTAGGTTATCTTGCTCAGGATCCATATCTTGATCCAACAAAGACAGTTCGTCAGATTGTTCAGGAAGGTGTCCAGGACCTTGTTGACACACTCGCTGAATATGAGGAGATCAACAACAAGTTCGGTCTTCCTGAGTACTATGAGGACCCGGACAAGATGGACAAGCTCTTTGAGCGTCAGGCAGAACTTCAGAACATCATTGACTCAAAGGACCTCTGGAACCTTGACAACAAGCTTGAGCAGGCTATGGACGCACTCAGATGTCCAGACCCTGAGCAGCTTGCTGACCACCTTTCAGGAGGTGAGAGAAGAAGAGTCGCTCTTTGCAGACTCCTTCTCCAGCAGCCTGATGTCCTTCTTTTGGATGAGCCTACCAACCACTTGGATGCAGAGTCTATCGACTGGCTCGAGCAGCATCTCCAGCAGTATGCAGGTACAGTTATCGCTGTAACTCATGACCGTTACTTCCTTGACAATGTAGCTGGATGGATCCTTGAACTCGACAGAGGTGAAGGAATTCCATGGAAGGGTAACTATTCTAGCTGGCTTGACCAGAAGTCAAAGAGACTTGCTCTTGAGGAGAAGGTAGCTTCCAAGAGAAGAAAGACTCTCGAAAGAGAGCTCGAGTGGATTCACCTGGCACCAAAGGCTCGTCAGGCTAAGGGTAAAGCTCGTCTTAACGCTTATGACAGAATGCTCAATGAGGATGTCAAGGAGAAGGAGGAGAAGCTGGAGATCTTTATTCCGAATGGTCCAAGACTCGGAAACAAGGTCATTACAGCAACTCATGTCGCTAAGGCATTCGGAGACAAGCTTCTCTATGATGACCTTAACTTCGATCTTCCACGCAACGGTATCGTAGGTGTTATCGGTCCTAACGGTGCTGGTAAGACTACACTCTTCAGACTCATCATGGGTCTTGACCAGGCTGACGGAGGTACATTCGAGGTAGGAGAGACAGTAAAGCTTGCGTATGTTGACCAGCAGCACACAAGCATCGATCCAGAGAAGACAGTATATGAGGTAATCTCAAAGGGTAACGAGGTTCTCAAGATGGGTGGCAGAACAGTCAATGCTAGAGCATACCTTTCAAGATTCAACTTCTCCGGAGCGGATCAGGAGAAACTCTGTGGAGTCCTCTCAGGTGGTGAAAGAAACCGTCTCCAGCTTGCTCTCGCTCTTCAGGAAGAGGGTAACGTTCTTCTTCTCGATGAGCCAACCAATGATATCGATGTAAACACAATGCGTGCTCTCGAGGAAGGTCTTGAGAACTTCGCAGGATGTGCCGTTATCATCAGCCACGACAGATGGTTCCTCGACAGAATCTGTACACATATCCTCGCATTCGAGGGTGACTCTAATGTCGTATACTTTGAAGGAGGTTATTCTGACTATGAGGCAGACAAGCTTCGTCGTCTCGGAAAGACAGAACCAACCAGAGTTCATTATAGAAAACTTATGTAATTGAATAGGAGACCTTGCCATCTGGCGAGGTCTCAAGTTAAAAAAGACAATGAAAAAGCTTTTCATTACTTTAGTTTCGGCACTGCTTCTGATTTCTGCATCTGCATTTGCACAGGTTCAGACATTGCCAATTGATCCGGATGTCAAGTACGGAGTGCTTGATAATGGACTTACATATTATATCCGCCACAATGAGGAACCTAAGGGCCTTGTGAACTTCTACATCGCCCAGAAGGTTGGTTCCGTTCAGGAGGAGGACTCACAGAGGGGACTTGCACACTTCCTTGAGCACATGTGCTTCAACGGAACAGTCAATTTCCCTGGTGACAGGATTGTCAAGTACTGTGAAAGCATTGGTGTAAAGTTCGGACAGAACCTCAATGCCTATACATCGACTGACGAGACTGTCTACAACATTGATGATATTCCGGTAACTGAGAATAACATTGACTCTTGTCTTCTTATTCTTCATGACTGGGCTGATGGTCTTCTTCTTGAAACTGAGGAGATTGACAAGGAAAGAGGCGTTATCCATGAGGAGTGGAGAATGCGTTCAAGCGCCCAGCAGAGAATCCTCGAAAGAGCACTTCCTGTGCTTTATCCAGGTTCAAAGTATGGTGTCAGAATGCCTATCGGACTCATGGAGGTTATTGATAACTTCTCTCCTGAGTTCCTTCGCAACTACTATGAGACATGGTATCGTCCAGACCTTCAGGGTGTAGTTATCGTAGGTGATATTGACCCTGCTCAGATCGAGGCAAAGATAAAGGCAGTGTTCGGTCCTATCAAGATGCCGGAGAACCCTAAGAAGTTCGAGGAGTATCCTGTCCCATCAAATGAGCATGCTATCTATGTTGTCGAGAAGGATAAGGAACAGCAGCAGCCTCTTATTTACATGATGTTCAAGACTGAACCGATGTCTAAGGAGCTTAAGGGTACTGCCATGTACTATATGGAGGATTACCTCACAACAATCATGGGTAGTGTTCTCAATGCCCGTCTGACTGAGCTTTCACAGAAACCGGATTCTCCATTCATCGTAGCTGAGGCAGCTTACGGAAAGTTCCTCATCGCTAAGACAATGGATGCTCTTACAGTTGTTGTGATGCCTAAGAACGGTCAGGACGAGCAGGCTGTCAAGGCAGCTATGATTGAGGTTGAAAGAGCTAGAAGATTCGGTCTTACAGGAACAGAGGTGTACAGGGCAAAGGAGGAGTTCCTTTCAGAGGAACAGATGCTCTATGACAACCGTAACAAGACAAGATCGGTGTCTTATGTGAACGAGTATGTCCGTCACTTCATTGACGGTGACGCAATCCCTGGAAAGGAGATTGAGCACCAGCTCTACCAGACAATCGCACCTCAGGTGACAGCGGAGATGATGTCCCAGACTCTCCAGCAGCTGACCGAGAGCGTTGACAAGGACTTTGTTGTATTCGCTATGTATCCTGACAAGGAAGGGCAGAGCGTTCCAACAGCCGATCAGATCAAGAAGGCAATCGAAGATGCAAGAGCATCTGACATTGAGCCATATGTTGACAATGTAAAGGATGAACCGCTTGTTAGCGTGCTCCCAGCTCCAGGAAAGATCAAGAAGCAGAGCGCATCTGAGTTCGGTTACACAAAGATCCAGCTTGCAAACGGTGCTAACGTATACTATAAGAAGACTGACTTCAATGACTCACAGGTGCTTATGTCAGCTGTAAGTAAGGGTGGTTACTCTAGACTTCCTCTTACTGATATCGTGAATGCTTCTCTTGTTTCTGATGTGATCAACAATCAGGGTCTTGGTAACTTCAACTCCATTGAGCTTGAAAAGGCACTCGCCGGTAAGCAGGCATCATGCAGCGTCTCACTTTCTCTTAAGACAGAAGGTCTAAGCGGAAGCTCAACTCCAAAGGATCTTGAGACACTCTTCCAGCTTATCTATCTTCGTTTCCAGGAGCCGGCTGATGATCCAGATGCATATGAGAGCCTCATGACAATGCTCCGTTCTTCACTTGAGAACCAGTCAAAGCTCCCTACAGCAGCTCTTCAGGATTCTCTTACAAGGACAATCTACGGAGGCAACCCTTGGACAAAGACAGTGAAGCTTGAGGATCTTGACAAGGCAGACTACGAGACAATAAAGAAGATCTATAGAGACAGATTCTCATCAACTGGTGACTTCGACTTCTTCTTTACAGGTGCATTCGATGAGGACCTCCTCAAGCAGTATGTAGCTCAGTACATCGCTCCATTCCCTAAGGTAAAGAGAAGAGAGGTAAACATCGAGCATAATGTATATCCTGTAGAGGGCGTGATTACCAATAAGTTCACACGCGAGATGGAGACTCCTCAGGCATATATCGTCCAGGTATGGTCTGGTAAGATTCCAGTAACTCCAGAATCTGAGGTCGTAGTTGATGCTGTTGGAAGTATCCTTTCACAGAAGTACCTCAAGAGCATCCGCGAGGATGGAGGTATGGCTTATTCTGTAAGCACTCAGGGTCAGACAATGCTCGGAGACAAGGAACTTTACCTTTTCCAGACTGTATGTCCATTCACACCTGCACTTTGCGATTCAGTGCTCTTCCTGATGAAGCAGGGCATTGACGAGATTGCCAAGGATGGTGTATCGGAGGCTGAGATTTCTGATGTGCAGAAGTTTGAACTTAAGGATTTCCAGGATAACCAGAGAAAGAATGCTTACTGGTCTTCAATGATCCAGTCATTCGTGGTTTACGGAAAGGACTTCAACTCAGGTCGTGAGAATGCAATCAATGCACTTTCATCTGATTCAATCAAGAAGTTCGTAAACGATCACCTTGTGAAGGATAATAACTGCCAGACAGTTATCATGCTTCCTGAGGATATGACAGAATAATTATCATTTAACTTAATGTCAGAAGAATTAAACCTAGTTAGAGACCTCGCCGTTATCCTGATAGCGGCGGGAGTCTTTACTATTATATCAAAGGCTCTCAAGCAACCTTCTATATTAGGATATATCCTTGCGGGTTTCCTGGTTGGACCGCATATTGACTTCTTCCCTGGAATTTCCAGCGTGGAGGAAGTCGACCAGTGGTCAGAGATTGGTATTATCTTCCTGATGTTCGCCCTTGGTCTTGAGTTCTCATTCAAGAAACTCCTCAAGGTTGGAGGAACAGCCCTTACCATTGCCGGCTGTAAATTCATAGGAGTGTTCTTTGTCGGATACATAGCAGGTCAGGCTATGAACTGGACAGTAATGGAAAGCGTGTTCCTGGCCGGACTTCTTTCCATGTCAAGTACAACTGTCGTGATCAAGGCATACGATGAGTTCAACCTCAAGAGAAAACCTCAGGCTTCTCTGGTATTTGGAACTTTGGTTGTGGAGGATCTTATTGCCATCCTTCTGATGGTGCTCCTCTCGACAATGGCAGTATCGAACCAGTTCGCTGGTAGCGAGATGCTCTTTAACCTTGCTAAACTTGCATTCTTCATCATCCTTTGGTTCCTTGTCGGAATCTATCTTATCCCTACAATCCTTAAGAAGACCAGGCAGTGGATCAATGATGAGATTCTGCTGGTTGTAAGTATCGGACTCTGCTTCGGTATGGTGTCACTTGCTTCAGCAGTTGGATTCTCTTCAGCTCTTGGAGCATTCGTTATGGGATCAATCCTTGCTGAAACAGTTGAAAGCGAGCATATCATGCATCTCGTAGGAGGTATCAAGGACCTTTTCGGTGTACTCGCTTTTATAATAAGCGTAGGGGTTTCCGTCAGCGCCGATAAGACGGCGAAGAATATACGGCTCAGTATAGGTCCCGCCGTTCGCGAGTACTGAATATGCGGCGGCTATCTGTAGGGGAGCTGCGA
>JAKSJT010000048.1 GCA_024402125.1 Bacteroidales bacterium | reverse complement strand
GTTGGGATGAGGGCTGATGAACCAGCGTGGGTCCGGCGTTGAGCCAGACATTAGGGCCATCTGCAAGAGTTACATGGGCTCTGTGTCGCGCTGGGACCATGATTGTATTCAGTGACGATGGAACTTCGTCATTAACAACCAAATCCCTGACAGCCAAGGTGCCGAGGGAAACTAGAACAGCTGCAGCGGCTGACGAAAGTGCGATTCTGACAAAACGGATAACCTTTGCACGAGACACCATAGATGACAACGAAGATGCCTGTATCTTCTCATAATGACTAGACAACTGAAGTGCATCATAGATCTTGCGTTCAGAAATCAGCTGATCCATATTTCCTGCAGACTCCTCTGTCCAAGTTTTGATTGTCTCAATCTCGGATTCAGAAGCCTCTCCAGCAAAAAATTTGTATAGTAATCCCTTGTCCATATTCATTCGATCATATGTATAACGATTTAGAAAAGGAAGTCCCTAGTGAAAACGGAGACTTTTTTAGAAAATATCTCTATTGAAAGAAAAACAGTATGACTGATACTGTAAGATAGTCAGCCAAGGCTTTTCTAAGAGATGACAATGCCATTGAGATATGGAATTCCACTCCCTTGACAGTCATATCGCACTCCGCTGCGATATCCTTGTATTTCATGTTCTCATACCTGCTCATCATAAAGATGCGACGAGTCGTCTCAGGTAGTTCTAAGAGAGTCTTGCTAACTAGATTATTGATTTCATCAGTGAATACTTCACTTGGCTCGAATGCCTCCAAAGTCTTGATGCTTGTCTCTATCTCCCAGAGTTTCATCTCCGAGATTGTCTCCGATGCATTCTGAGTCACGGCAACATGCCTAAGGTGATCTAGACACCTATTCTTTAGAACAGACAGAACATATGCGGGAGGATTGGTGTCAGCAGATAGTGAGTCCTTTTTTGTCCAATAGACCATCATGGACTCCATGACAAGATCTTCAGAAACTTTCTCATCGTGCACGTATGAGCATGCGAATCTGACGAATCGCTTGCTATAGTCATTCACGAAGGTATTGAAAGTTTTAAGGTCCATTGCGACAAAGATATTTAAAAAAAACTATGTTACAAGCATTTATACCTTAACCGCCAAAAAAGTCAGCGTATATCTCATCAAATATGAGAATAATCTAACGCCTGTTGTTATAGGTTACTTCCGTGAAGATAAGTATTTAATACCACAATCTACGCTTTTCGTCATGATTTCTTTCTAGCTGGCTTCTACCGGTCCAAAGGACCAGACTAAACGATAAAGCCTGACAGGACAACTCCTATCAGGCCATAATTCTTATACTAATTCCGAATTGATCAGTTTCCCGATTATTTAGATTTAGCGAACTCCTTCTTTGCAGCATCCAGCATTTCAAGGAATTCTGGTTCAGCACAAAGACGAGCGAATGTTATACTTCCTGCGTATCGTCCTCCCTCGATATCACTCTGATAATGATATCCCAGGATTACACGGCTCTGACCAAGTTCATAAGCGATCTTCATGATGGATTCTGTATGAGAAGGATCAAGTGTTGTAAGGATCATTCCCACAAGCCAAGATGCATGAGTATGTCCTGAAGGATAGCTTGTGAAGTCATTTGGATTCTCACCTCTTGGAAGACCTGTAGGTTCCTTGAACTGCTGATAAGGACGAACTCTAGCGAAGTATGCCTTTGCACTTGAACCTGCCTCAGTTTCTGTTCTATGAGCCTTCAGAAGAAGCTGATATAGGATCGGATTCTTTTCAGGAGTGATTTCAACCGACATTCCTGGAGAGAATCTCTTCATAAAATAAGCAGCACCGATGCCTGCATCCTCAACTGCCTGCTGTCCTCTTTCTGTATCACGGATTGACTTACCCCACAGGTACTGAGTCCAGTCATTGAAGAATCTGGAGTCGTTAAGGTCTGGTGGATTAGGAAGAACCAGCTCCAGATGAGGAGCAATATCCCTTGTATAGAATGGAGTTGCCTGCTGAGGACGGTTCTGCGCTGCCAAAGATAGTGACATGACAGACAGAGCCACAAAAATAATTGCACGTTTCATATTTACGTAATTTAAATGTTATTTGTCAACTAGAAACTTAATCTACACAGGAACAAATGTTCATAACCAACTTCTTGTTCCAATGAAAATCAATACAATAACAAACTTACATAGAATATTTGATATTATGAAAAGTAAAAGGCCGGACGATTGGTTCGCCCGACCTTATATCTAATTATATCAGATCATTGGAACTCTATTATCCTTGAATCTGATCCGGCGAGATATATCTACTGCTTCCAGCCCGGATTCTGACACAATCCGTCAGACTCTGTATTGAGGTCAATATCTGAAGATATTTCCTATGCCTTCTTCTAGCCTCCTTCTTGAAGTCCAGAATTTAGGAGTTCAGGATGGATTTACCCACAAGATGAGAATGATGATGACCTATTGCATACCGCTCCTCTTCGGTCATATTAAAGTCACAAGCATCCAATATGGCAACAGATCGTTCTGAATGCATTCCTCGTACGGAACCATCACCACACCTAAAGAAAAAGCGATGAAGGAAAACTGTTCCTTCACCGCCATATATTCATTTATGTTTGTACCTAGTGACTACTGTCTGTAATCAAGTACGCCTGGTGCTGGGAAATGCATACCTCCGAGGAGAAGGTGATTTTCCTTTGCACACTCGATAATCTTTTTACGTGTTGTAACTGATGCCTCAGGGTTCTGGTCGAATCTTGCGCTGAACTCAGGATGAACAATCTGAAGAGCAACTGCATGCATAATGTCACCAGCGATAAGGACATCACCCTTAAGGTAACATGTATGACCAGGAGTATGACCGATTGCCTCAATTGGCTTAACACCGCAGATAAGTTCATCGTCGAAATCGAAGAGTACTACATTGTCCTTATAAAGAGCGAATACCTCTTCACCGTTCATTCCTTCGTACTCTGCCTTGCTGACATAGATCTTTGCATTAGGGAATACTGCAGCACCATCCTTGACAAGACCGCCTGTATGGTCACCGTGAAGGTGTGTGAAGAAGATTGCGTCAACCTTGTCTGCTGGGACACCGATTGCCTCGAGTGAAGGGACAAGAAGTCCACCCATACCTGTATCGAAAAGAAGGTTCTTTCCGTCTGCCTTGATAAAGAATGTGCTCATTGATGAAGGAATACCCTCTGCGATTCCGAGCTCGCTGATGATTTCCTCAGGAACTTCACCGAAAAGCGAAGCCTGGTTCATACGAGGCTCAGCGTTGTCACTGATCCAGTATGTCACGAATCCCTTAGACTCGAACTTTGCCATATTTGCTGGGAGGTTCTCCTCCTCTGCTGCTGCCTTTGCGCCACCCTTGCATGATACCATGGAGAGTACTGTTCCAAGGCAAAGAAGTGCTACGATTACCTTTTTCATATTCATTGATTTAATTTATTGTTTCCGAGCACAAAAGTACTAAACAATCTGCAAAATTTTATATCCATTGCCAGCAATTGAAAGGGTACTTCCCAGAATCAGGCCTTCCTCCTTCATCAAATCTTTCACCACTGCTTTCTGAAGTTCCTTTGGTGGTGTAACAACAAGGGCATTTGACTTGGTATTCACATAGATAAGAAGACCTTTTCCGTCGCTTGTCTTGTATCTTATTGACAAGACATTTCCTGCCATCTTTATCTCTGGTTCCTTACCTCTCCATGGAGCTGTCGCATGGTATACTTTCATTACTTCAGCATATTCATCCTGGTACTGGGTATTGGAACTCCAGTTCATTATCACATTGTTAAAGAAGTTGACCTTGTTCGGGTATGCCACCTCCTGAGAACTGTATATCATTGGAACGCCTTCCAGGAAAGCAGACATCACAAAGGCTGCCATAGCTCCCCTGTCGCTCTTATAAAGTGATATTGGAGATCCGTCCGAACTTGCTGTATCGTGATTGATGATATAGCGCATCCTAGTCTTGCCCAAAGGAGTTGAATCCATCTCGTTATTGTATATGTTGATCAATTCCTGAAGCGAGATTGCACCGGAGTAGAGTCTAGGAAGATTGCCGGCATATCCCCATGCATACAGCATATCGAATCCTGCGCTATAGTATTTGCCATCACTTGACTCTCCTAGCATAATGATATCTTTCTTGACATTTTTCAATGCATTGATAGCGTCTTTCCAGAAGTCTGTTGGAACTCCGTCCGTGTAGTCGCATCTGAATCCGTCCACACCTATAGTCTCAACCCAATAGAGCATTGCCTCTTTCATGGCTGTGCGCATTTCAGTGCTGTTATAATTAAGGTCAGCGACATCATTCCATCCCATACCCTTTGGTGAAATGATTGCTCCATTCTCCTGAGTGTACCACTCCGGATGCTCTGTTATCCATGCATTGTCCCATGATGTGTGATTCGCTACCCAGTCAAGGATGACTTTCATTCCCTTTGAGTGCGCTGACGATACCAATGACTTTATATCATCAATTGTTCCGAAGTCGCTGTTCACTCCCTTATAGTCCCTTACACAGTATGGAGAACCAACTGCGTTTTTCTTTCCCTGAGGGTAGATTGGCATGAGCCAAAGAACATTCACACCAAGACTCTTGATACGGCTGAGGTTGGACTCGATGGCATTGAGAGACTTGCTTCCAGCAAACACTTTTGGGTTTGCCTCATAGATGACCATCGTGTTTCCGGCAGGATCACCAGAAGGAGGCGTAATCACAGAGGGAACCTCAACTGGAGTATTGCCCGCGTCTGATGAGTTGTCATCCTTACCTGGCTTCTCACATGAAATGTACATGCAAGCCACTAGAAGCACAGCTGTCAGTCTTAAAAGATGTTTAATCATATCGAATGCGGTTATTAGTGGTGTGGATCAAAAATCTGATAGCACTAACTTATATAATTAATAAAGGAGAAGAAAGACCTTTCACAATCTTTCTCCTCCAATATATCAATTCACGGTATGAACGGTTAGTTCTGTTTGATTGACTTAACCATCTTAAGAGTCTCAGGATCATAGAGGTCAATAGTTGTTGTTCCAACAAAACCACCGATCCAGTCCTTATCCTCTTCTCCACCGTAGTCAAGCTCGTTAACCTTGCTGATAGAGCGGTACTTTAGCGAAATTGCGAGTTTTCCCTCCATTGTAAGAAGTCCGTACTGCTTTGCCTTATTAGCCACTCTAGCGAACCACTTTCCGTCAACCTTGATTGCTTCCATCTCATAATAAGCAGAAGACACTTCCTTACCTTCCAATGTCAGAATCATATAGTTTCCGCCCTTGTCCATTGCAATAAAGCATGGAAGGTCACCGTAGTACATGTTGATACCGTAGTATTTGAAGTCCGTGATCTTCTCTCCATCGAAGGTCATAAGGGCACATACGCCAGCATCATTCTTTGCAGAGACGAGTTTTCTTTCCACATCCCTGTCTGTGAACTTATACTCAAGCGGAACGGTAATGTCTCCATTTCCGTTCATGATACCCCACTTCTTGTCATCATTTGAGACCATGAAGTAGCCATTGCCCATATGTTCAACCCTAAGCCATGTCTTACCGCCTAAAGCCTTGTCCTTGACCTTTTCGTAGATACCCTTTACATCAGCTGTCAAGCCACCTCCTTCAATAATTGAGAACTGCTTCAGACAATCTTCATACGCATCTACCAATGCCTTGTCAGACAAAACATCATCTGAGACAACAACGAACTCGGAAGCGCTTTGTCCTGAAAGATGCTTTGAAAGTTTTGACAAGTCCCAAATCTTATAACTCTGTGCAGATGCTGTGATCTGAGAGCACATAACTGCAGCGATGCCCAGTAAAAGAATCAACTTTTTCATACCACTTGTTTTTTATGGTGACAATAATACTGATACCACACAAGACAATTCATGTGTGACGACAGCAAATTTAAGAGTTTTCTTTTAAAGAAAAAACCACTCCCCAACTAGAGAGCAGTTTTCACTTAAAATATGGATTATCACGGCTTTATCGTGATAACAATTTACTTTTTGATAAACTCAACACGTCTATTCTGAGCGCGTCCTTCTTCTGTCTTATTGTCAGCAACTGGCTCATGTGAGCCCTTACCAACTGCCTTAAGATTCCACTCATCAACACCAAGTCCAACAAGAGCCTTGACAATTGCCTCAGCACGTGACTGTGAAAGCGGATCATTAACCTTATCGGATCCCTGATTGTCGCAGTGGCCCTGAACCTCGAAACGGACAGAAGGGTTCTTCTTCATATAGTCAGCGACCTTCATGATTTCGATCATGGATTCGGTCTTAAGGTCTGCCTTTCCTGTCTCGAAGAGGATATTGTTTGTGACAAACTTTCCCGTCTCCTCCATAGCCTTCTCTACAGCACTGATTTCTGTTGCTGCCTGCTCATACTTCTCCTTAGTTCCAAGGCAAAGAAGAACATTTGTCACATAGGTATTATCTTCTCCCCAGATATGGAACTGAGTGTACTGAGGTACACGGTTACGGTTAATGACTCTTACACCGTTTCTATATACCTTGAATGCTCCCTTGTTGTAAGAAACCTGAATCTTGTTCCAGCTTCTATTTCCGCTGTTGTCCGCTGGCGAGTTAAAATCGCCAACTGTATATATGTCATCCTCTCTGAAGACTATGCGGATTGACTTGTCTTCCTGACTTTCGTCTTCCATCAAAAACTTCAAAGTCATGTCTCCCTCTCTATCCGAATCATATTTCGCATAATAGTCAAATTCAAGAGTCCATTCGTCGCTAAGATACTTGTCAGGCTGCGGATCAATGAAAGGGCGCATAGAACCGTTTCCAACTTTGGCGCACTTCTGCTGTCCTACAGTATAGACGTCAACAGAGCCATTAAGGACCTCCCACTTTGCAGGATACTCTCCTACCGGATCCTTACTGAAATCATCCTGGAAAAGAACTACTCCACCTCGCACGAAATCTTGCGCTGTTGCAGCAGTTGGATCCTGAGAAGCTGGAGCTGCAGGTGCCTCAGATTTTGATTCCTTACCTTTCTTGCCATTGACAGCCTTGTCAACAGCGTTCTCAATTTTGTTACCCACTGAATTCTCGACAGCGTTCTTAGCTCTTTCTCCGAGACTCTTAAGAATGTTCTGCGCATTTGCAGTTCCACTAGCAGCTAGAGCCAGCGAGATTGCAACTGCTGAAAAGATTTTAATGTTCGACATAATTTATAGTTTTGTTGTAATTATTCCCTTCTAGCCAATAGACTCATGCAAAAAGCGATGGAATCAAAGCAGTCCCTTCTCGATCAGAATATGCACAAGAGACGCAAAATTTTTGGCATCGAACCGTCTCAAAAGACGCTTGCGGTACCACTTGATTGTCTCCTCACTAAGACACATAAGCGATGCAATTTCGATGGAAGTTTTTCCGTCAATTACATAGCGAATGATCTGTTGTTCTTTTTCTGAAAGTTCCTTTTCCACTTGTCCATTGTTTTCAAAACAAATGTCCAACATTAGAAGAAGAAAAACACCACCCCCAGGGGTGGAAATTACCCCCACCCCTAGTAGAATTGCCCTCCGAAGGGTATAATTTCAAGATTTTGGAGTACATTTGAGTTATGAAGAGGCTTATCACATTTTTGATTTTCTTATCCGTTTTCTGCACATCAAAAGCAGTCGGTTACAATGATCACCGAGGGTATAACATTGACTCTCTGGAAAGGGTTGCCGCTGCGTGGACCCCTCTTATGATCGAGAGCGCAACAGATGAGCAGCTGCAGGAGTACGACCTGACATGGAGAGCTCTTATGGACGGTAACCTCAACATCAATTCCCAAAAATCCGAGTACTACGCACGAAAGATTCTTTCTTCGATCAAGGGGAAAGGATGGTACCTTTCCGAGTTCTATCCATGCAAGATCCTCGGCCAATGCTTCTGGGCAAGTGAGCAGTATGACAGCGCTACCTTCTACTACAAAAAAGCTTTGGACTTAACCTTGAAGATGTCCTCAGAGGAAATCAATCCGGCGACAAACAAGCAGTTCACTGAGATAGACATTGATGACAGCAAATCTTCACTACTTGGCGCCATCGGAAACCTTTTCAGCATCCAGGACATGATAGACTCCGCCATGGTCTATTATGATAATGCCGGTGAGATCTTCAAAAGGCATGGATGGCTCAACAGCTGTTCGGTACTCTACTACAACATGGGTGAAACCTGGCTTGGCGCTGGTGAACTATCCAAAGCCGAGGACTGCTACCATGAGGCTCTTGACTACGCGAAACAGGCCAACGACTCCCTCTGGATCGCAACATCTCTTAAAGGTCTAGGAGGACTCTATCTGGGCAAAGGAAGAACAACAAAGGCGCTGAAGTGCCTTAAGGAAGCGGACAAGTACTACTCCATCCATGAGGATGAAGAGCTGAGAGACCGCCTTGAGACGGTTGACTTCATGGGACAGGTCCTCTCGCAGCAGAAAAAGAACCTCACGCTAGTGCTGGTCGCACTAGCCTTCATATTGATTCTGGCGGGAGCAGTCGTAACAATTGCCAGAAGGCTCCACAAGGCTAATATCGAGAAGGAGGAGGTTGCCGAGTTCATTGAGGAGACTATAGCAGAAGCCCCTGTCCTACCGGAGATAAAGCTCAACGACAGGGAAGTCGCTATCCTTAAGATGCTTTCAGAAGGAAAGGAGACCGCCGAAATGGCTGACACTCTCTGCCTCAGTCCTGAAACCATCAAGTGGTACAGGAAAAGGCTACTCGCCAAGTTTGATGTATCCTCTGCAGCAGCTCTTGTTGCAGAGGCAATCAAAAGAGGAGTCATTCTGTAATGCTCACGTTTTGGCTTTAGGAGACAATTTGTTACTTTTGAGCAAACAACATTGTACTCACATGAAAAAACGCATACTTATCGCAGCTCTTTTACTATCCAGTGCGCTCCATGCATTTGCATGCACCAGTTTCATTGTCGGAAAGAAGGCATCAGCCGATGGCAGTGTAATGGTAACTTATAATGATGACTCATACGGAAAGTTCGGATACCTCTGTCACTACCCTGCAGGAAAACATGCTAAGGGTGAGATGAGAAAAATCTATAACTGGGAGAACGGAACCTACCTCGGAGAGATTCCGGAGGCTAGAGAGACATTCAACGTAATCGGTAACATCAACCAGTTCCAGCTCTGTATAACCGAGACAACCTTCACAGGACGAGATGAGCTTGTAGCTCACGAGGGCATCCTTGACTATGGAAGTCTCATCTACATTGCACTTCAAAGATGCAAGACTGCAAGGGAAGCTATCAGCCTTATGACCAGTCTTGTCGATGAGTACGGTTACTACAGTAGCGGTGAGAGTTTCTCCATATGTGACAAGGAGGAAGCATGGATTATGGAAATGATCGGTAAAGGCAAGGGTGACAAGGGTGCAGTATGGGTTGCTGTACGCATTCCAGATGACTGCATCAGCGGTCATGCTAACCAGAGCCGAATCACCACATTCCCACTCAATGACAAGGACAACTGTATTTATTCAAAGGATGTAATCTCATTCGCCAGACAGAAAGGATACTTTAGCGGCAAGGACGAGGAGTTCAGTTTCCGTGATGCATACAATCCGCTTGATTTCAGCGGAATCCGCGCCTGTGATGCAAGAGTTTGGAGCTTTTTCCAGAAGCATGACAAGTCAATGGACCAGTACCTCCCATACATTAACGGAGATGCGACCGCTCCTTCAATGCCTCTATACATAAAGGTTGACCATAAGATTTCTGCGCATGACCTCAAGGAAGCGATGCGTAACCACTACGAGAATACTCCGCTTGACCTTACATCTGACACAGGTGCAGGCCTTTGGATGATGCCATATAGACCTAGCCCTTTGACATTTGAGGACAGTAAGGGTAACACCTACTTCAATGAGCGTCCTGTTTCAACCCAGCAGACAGCATTCACTCTTGTTTCTCAGATAAGAAGCTGGCTTCCTGATGAGATCGGAGGTCTTATGTGGTATGGATGTGACGATGCCAATATGATTGCTTATGTCCCTGTCTACTGCGGAGCTTCCAAGGTTCCATCTGCGTTTGCAAAGAGCACATCCAATGCAGTCACATTCAACCCGAACAGTGCATTCTGGATCTGCAACATGGTAAGCAATATGATCTACCCTAGATACTCCGCTCTTATCGATGACCTCAGAGTAGCACAGAACGAACTTGAGTCATATTACGAGAGTAACACTGACTCTGTTGAGAAATCCGCTCTTTCACTCAAGGGTGACAAGAGAATTGCATTTCTGAATGACCAGCTTGACAAGGACACCATGAAGATGATGGACAGATGGCAGCAGCTCGCCGGATACATTATCGTCAAGCACAATGACATGGTTGTCAAAAACGAAGTGGACGGTAAGTTCGATGAAATATCGGACGAGAAGGCAAGAGTAACTAGACCAGGATTATCGCAGAAGGTGAAAGACCTTATCGGAGCGACTACTGGTGACAGGTACCGCAACTAAGTTCCATCTCCCATGAAAACCTACACTTCTCTTTTTCACATCGTTATTCTGTGTCTGCTGTCTATCACTTTTTTAGATTGCAGTCATAATTCACAGAAAAGTGCCGTTACTCAAACGTGCATCCGCCCTGAGTATCTGCAGAAAGGAGACAAGGTCGCCATTATCTCTCCATCTTTTGCAACAACGGATTCAGTAGGAATGGAACGCTCCTGTGAACTTCTTAAGGAATGGGGTCTGGAACCTGTAATGGGTAAATACGTGCTTGGAAGCGTTGTCAGAGACTCCAAAGGAAACAAGCTATCCACTTACGCAGGAACTCTCGAGCAGAGAGTGGAAGACTTAAGGTGGGCGCTTGAAGATGACTCCATTAAGGCCATTCTATGCTCAAGAGGCGGATATGGAGCAATCCAGCTACTTGACCAGATTCCACTTAGCACATATTTAGAGCACCCTAAATGGATAGCAGGGTTCAGCGACATAACGACTCTTCTTTCAGCAAGTACAGTTGCCGGAGTGATGAGCATCCATGGAAACAATGCAGTGGCATTCGCAGAAGAAGACGGCGGAGACATCTACAGCCAGACCCTTAGGGACATTCTTTTTGGAAAGATTCCTTCATACCATGTTGAACCGAACAAGAATGATGTACCTGGCCATGCCGAGGGCATGCTTGTTGGCGGAAACATGATAACAATGGAGGCTCTTTTCGGCACTGAATATGACTTCACCCAGTATGACGGAATCATCCTCTTGATAGAGGAGGTGGAAGAATCCTACCAGGCTCTTGACAGATTCCTCAACTCCCTGGCTCTACACGGAAGGATTCCAAACATAAAGGGTATCATTGTCGGAAACATGAGGCATTGCGAGAAGGATATGCCATACGAAGATGCTTACGAGCTTATTGGAGAGTATGCTAAGAAATGGAACATCCCGACAACATTCGGGCTGAAGTGCGGACACGGTCCGGACAACTATCCTCTAGTGATAGGTGCTACCGTCACTGTTGACATAACAGAGAATGGTTCTGAAATCACAATGAATCTGGACTAGTCGGTGGTATCCTTTACAGGTTCCATATGAAGAGCCACATGGGTATCTTTTCCGAACCTCTCCTTGATTGCGTTCTCTATATCAGTTGCCCTTGCATGAGACTCATGCAAGGTCTTGTTACCATCCATACGGAGATGAAGTTCGATTGCATAGTTGCTACCTAGTCTTCTGGTCCTCAGATGATGTGGCTCATAGACATCAGGGTATGAGTGTACAATCTCCAGAATCTCGTTCTCAATCTCATCAGGAAGGGACTTCTCCATAAGGTCATCGATTCCGTCCTTGAGCATCTTGACAGCCACTTTCACGATGAATGCGCCTACAACAAGTGAAGCCAGTGGATCCAGAACAGCCCATCTTTGCCCCAGCACTATAGCACCACCGATTCCGATGGCAGTACCAATGGAAGACAGGGCATCGCTTCTATGATGCCAGGCATTCGCCTTCAGAGCCGGTGAATCCAGATTCCTTGACTTTCTGATTGTATACTGATATACAGCCTCTTTAAGAAGGATTGACAAAAGAGCAGCCCAAAGGGCAAGAAGTCCAGGAGAGGCAAGTTCTTCTCCCCTACACCAGGCAGCGATCTTTGTGGCACCGCTCACAATGATGCCTACAGCAACTGCAGCAAGGGCAAGACCGATGATAGTACTCGCAAGGGTCTCATACTTGCCATGCCCGTAGTCATGTCCCTTATCCTCAGGCATGCTGCTGATTCGGACAAAGACAAGGACTATGACATCAGTGATAAAGTCAGAGAATGAGTGCACAGCATCAGCAATCATGGCGGAGCTGTGAGCCAGAACTCCTGCCACGAACTTAAATAGCAGAAGAATCACATTGACTGCTCCTCCTACTAAAGTTACCTTGTATATCTGTTTCTCCCTCTCTATGGTTGTCATATTCCAAAAGTACGAAAAAGAATGGTCAATGGCAAAACGGCATAATTGTCTATCTTTGTGGAGCAATATCAAAACATACCCCTATGAGACTCTCCAGAATAGCAGTATATATCCTTTCAGTATTGGTTGTCATCATTATTGGATGCACCAATAAAAGTAAGTCAGACGGCGTTGTCGATGTCTTCTACCTTGTCTCAACTGACATCGTTTCAGCAACCGATGCAGATGGCAATGTCACATACAGAGCAACCTTGACTCCTGAGGACAGTCTTGCAATCAAGGCTGAAATGGACTATGTGCATACAAACATGTTCAAGGAACCGTTCAATTTCATTTCACCACATTATCATCAGTCCACCGTTCATGCACTCTCCCTTCCAAGGGCGCAGTATGACCCCGTGTACAATGAAGTTGTCAAAGAGGCCCTTGAACTGTTCGAGGATTACATCAAGACGCAGAATAACGGAAGACATTTCATCCTGGCGGGATTCAGTCAGGGAGCGATGCTTGTTCAGGAGATTATGAAGAATATGGACAAGGAAACTCTCAAAAGGATGGAAGCCGCATAAGCGCTTGGATACAAGGTAACTGAAGAAGACATGAAGCATCCTAACATCAAACCTGCAAGGAAAGC
>JAKSJT010000047.1 GCA_024402125.1 Bacteroidales bacterium | reverse complement strand
TGCGAAGAACTCTAATCCAGTCCTTACCATTGAAGGTGGACAGGTGCAGGGAGTACAGACAGAGACTCCAGGCGTTGTCGTTTATCGAGGTATTCCATTTGCTGCAGCTCCTGTTGGAGATCTTCGCTGGAAGGAACCACAGCCTGTTACTCCTTGGGAGGGTGTAAAGATTGCTGACACATGGGGCGCTCCTGCTGTTCAGACAAAGCACACTCCAGGTGGATATACTCCAGAATTTTTCTTTGATGGCGATCCTGAGTTCAGTGAGGATTGTCTCCATTTGAATGTTTGGACCAATGCTGCAGGTAAGACAGGAAAGAAACTCCCTGTTGCTCTCTGGATCCACGGTGGCGGATACACAGCAGGCTGGAGCTTCGAGCCGGAAATGGACGGTGAGGCTTGGGCAAAGAGAGGAGTTATCCTTGTAACAGCTAACTACAGACTCGGTATCTTCGGTTTCCTTACTCATCCTGCTCTTGCAGCTGAGAGTGCTCACGGCGTTAGCGGAAACTACGGTACACTTGACCAGATCGCTGCTCTTAAGTGGGTTTACAACAATATCGAGCAGTTTGGTGGTGACCCTGAGAACATCACAATCTTCGGACAGAGTGCAGGTGCTATGAGCATTAAGAACCTCTGTGAGTCTCCTCTAACAGGCAATATGATCAAGAAGGCTATCATCCAGAGCGGTGGTGGCGTATCTGATAGACCTATGCTTCAGTCTTCAAATCCAGAGCAGGCAGCTCTTGCTGCTAAGGAAGTGTTTGACTGGGCTGGTTATGATACAATCGAGAAGATGAGAGCAGCTTCAACTGATGATATCTTCAACCTTGCTAACCGTTATAGAGCAGAGACAGGTGCATTCGCAAGACTTGGCTCTTCTCCAGTAGTTGATGGCTATGTGTCCCTCAAGAGCTTCGATGCGGCAGCAAAGGAAGGCAGCATCAAGGATATCCCTTACATGATCGGTTATGTGATGGATGATATGGGTTCACTTGGCGGAGGTATTGACCGCTTTGCTGAACTTAGAGAGGCAGCAGGTAAGCCTGTTTACGCTTATCAGTTCGCACGTCCTCTTCCTGACAAGGACAACGCTCACCCTCTTAAGGGCGCATTCCACTCTTCAGAACTTTGGTACATCTTCCATACTCTTAAGAACAGTGACCGTCCATTCACAGCAGTAGACGATGCACTTTCTAACAAGATGGTTGACGCTTGGACAAATTTCGTAAAGACTGGTAATCCTGGACTTGGCTGGACTCCATACACAAAGGAGAATCCTAAGTATATGATCTTCAGACTTAACGATGATTTCTCAGCTGATGCTTCTGCAATGGGTGATCCACTCCCTAGCGGTGCACTTAAAGCCGAATAATAATTTGGAATAATAAACAATTAGTAGTCGCTGCAATGAGAATTGTGGCGACTATTTTTTGATTAGGTCTTTGATCTTGTCCAGTAGGTCATTGTGACTTGGGGACTTCAAGATGAAGTTCTTCCTCTTGTCGAGAAGGTACATTGACGGGATGTGGTCTTGTCCGAACAGATTCTCTGACAGGATCTTTCCGTAGATATCGAAGCATAAAGTCCATCCCTGTGGAGGATACATCTTGTAGATGATGGATTCCATGTCCTCGCTTAGGTCAACGGCCAGGACCGTGAGTTTCTTTGACTTAACCGCTTCAGAAAAAGCTTCGTCTTTTCTTAGGATATCAATCGTTGCTATGCACTCGTAGCACTGCGGATTGTAGAGGTATACAAGTGTCAGATGAGACTTTGTCTTGTATAGAGAATGCTCCTTCAAGTCCAGCGTCATATACTCAAAATCCGGTGCCTTCTGGTTTTGGCAAAAGGCGTTGAGCATACACATGCAAAGTATGATAATGGACAGGAGAACTCGTTTCATGGGTCAAAGATATGCAAAACAATGTATATTTGTATCTTCAGAAAGAACAATCGAATATGGAGCAAATCAAACTTGAAGATATAGTTGCTGTCGTAAAGAAGGAAAGTTCCCTTATGGTGACAGATCATTTCGAAGTGATGAAGACAGATGGCTATGCTAACATCGTCACGTCTTCGGATGTCGCTGTCCAGAAGTTCCTTTGTGTAGAGCTGTCTACTCTTCTTCCAGGATGTGGATTTATCTGTGAGGAAGAGGATATGTATACGGAGGAGAAGCAGTATACATGGATTATTGATCCTATTGATGGAACTGCAAACTATAGCCGTGGAATCCCTGAGTGTGCAATCTCTGTTGCACTTAAAAAGGATGCTGACATCATTATGGGTGTTGTCTACAATCCTTATCAGGAAGCTCTGTTCACAGCGCAGAAGGAAGCCGGTGCATTCTACAACGGAAGGAAGATCGAAGTGTCACAGAAGCCTTTTGAGAACGGAATACTCTGCTGCGCCCTTAGCCTTTATCACAAACAGTACACTGACATCTGTTCTCGTTTCATAGTGAAGTCTTATTCTCAGTGTAACGATGTCAGAAGATTCGGTGCAGCGTCACTCGAGATTTGTTATCTTGCTATGGGAAGATGCGATTTGTATTTTGAGTACATGCTTTCTCCATGGGATTATGCTGCCGCATCACTAGTCCTTACTGAAGCTGGAGGATGTCTCTGCGCTTATCATGGCGAGACTCTTCAGTACAAGAAGCCTACAATGGTCATGGGTGCAAACTCGAAGCAGAACCTGGAAAGACTGGTAGAGATATACAAGGAAATAGAGAACGAGTAGTTCTTATAGACGACGAAATAACATAATAACAGCCGGATCAAACTTTCTGACCGGCTGTTATTGTATCTATTCCGTAACGTAGATCTCGTCAATGAAAATGAAACTTTCTCCACCTGCTCCCGGATGCCAATCAGGGATTGTTCCAAGCTGGGTTGCATGTACTTTTATGTACCTGATATCACTGTCGATATTTACACCGAGGTCGTGAATTTGAATCTCGTAGTCCTCCGGGTCTACGGTGTTGTCAATATGTCCTGCAAGAGTGTAGCTTTCGCCATCAACTGATGTATAGAAGTCAACTGTTCTAGGCATCCAGATCCATGATCTTGCATCCTGGCAGAAACCTGCCTTGACTTCCTTGATGTGCTTTACTTCCAGAAGGTCGACAACTGCGGTAAAGTCAGTTCCCTGGTATCCCTGCCATCCGCCAGTTCTCCAGTTGATGCTTCCTCTGAATCCGTCAATAAGACCATCGTCTCCACCTGCGTTGTACTGACGGTTGTATCTCTGGAAAAGGGTAAGCTTCATGTCCCTGCTTATCTGGTGAAGAGATGTCCTGGTTGTGAAGCTCTTCAGTCCGTCAGCAGCAATTACATATGCTTTAAGTGTACATGGCTTTGTGACTCTGATTGCTCCGTTATATTCGCTGAAAGGGGAGTCATCTATGCTTACATATGCCTTTGCACCCTCCTCGATGTTCTCGACCGTTACATCCATATAGTCAGTGAAGATGTCATTCTCCATCTTGAAAACAGGGTTAGGGATGATTGTCTTTGGCATTGAGGTTAGAGTCTTAAGTGATGTTCCAGGACAGATAGGGTATCTGTCAAGCATGCTTAGAACATACCATGCTGACATCTGTCCGCAGTCGTCGTTTCCACAGATGCCATCTGGAGCACTTGAGTAGAGTGTTGTCAGGATCTTGTTCACATAGCTCTTAGTCTTTTCCCTTTCTGCCAAAACCTCTGGGATCCATGCTATGTGGTGGCTTGGCTCGTTGCCATGGGCATACTGGCCGATCTGACCAGTTATGTCTGCCTGAGTTCTTCCAGTAGTCTGCTCCGGAGCAGTGAAAAGGGCTTCAATCTTATCCAGAAGAGCCTGTTTTCCTCCTAGAGCTTCCATGAGACCTGTGATATCCTGCGGTACGAAGAAGCTGTACTGCCAGCTGTTTGCCTCCGTGTAGTGGTTGTTGACTTCTGTTGGGTTGAATGGTGTTACCCATCTTCCGTTGAGCCTTGCTCTCATGAATCCGGTCTCTGGGTCAAAGACATTTCTCCAGTACTGGGCAGAAGTCATATATTCGTTGTATTCCTTGTCTCTTCCGAGGTATTTGGCAACTTGTGCTACGCACCAGTCATCGTATGCATATTCGAGCGTCTTGGAAACGCTCTCATGCTCGTCGTCAGCTAAGACAAGACCGTTCTTTCTGAAACTGTCCATACCAAAGCCAGGGTTCTTTGATGACACTAGAAGAGCCTCGAATGCTTCCTCTACATTGAAACCCTTTATGCCTCTGTAGAGAGCGTCTGCAATCACCGGTGCTGAGTTGTAACCGATCATGCAGTTTGTCTCATTTCCCCAGAGCTCCCAGATAGGTAGCTTTCCCGCCTCCTTGTAGATGGAGATGAATGAGTTGATAAAGTCTGATGTCCTCTCTGGCTCAATCTCACAGAGAAGAGGATGTAGTCCTCTAAATGTGTCCCATAGGGAGAAGATTGTATACTGCTCGAATGGTTTTCCGTCAGTTGTTACAGCTGTGTGGACCTTGTGGTCCATGCCGCGGTATTCTCCGTTTACATCTGAGTAGAGTGAAGGGTGGATTGCGCAGTGGTACAGCGCTGTATAGAAAACCTTTCTTGTCTCAAGGTCTGATGAAGGACATGATAGCTTTGTCAGGAATTTGTTCCATTCCTTGTCCGTGGTTTTAAGCTGCTTTGCAAATGAGTTGTTCTCAGCCATGAGGTTTGCCTTGGCATTGGCTTCAGAAACTGAAGAGATGCCGACCTTTACTGTAATGGCCTTGCTGACTTTTGATGCCGCAAAGGAAAGAAGCATCGCATCATCTGTGGAATGGGTATCTATGATTGGTGCTGAGAACTCAGCATAGAAGAATATCCACTGGTCGGTAGCCCAGCTTCTGGATCTTCTGTATCCCTGAATTGCAGTAGAAGATACCTTTTCAATCTTACAGTCTATCGTATAATCTCTGTGTGCAAGGTCAACGGCAATCTGAGGCATGGCCCCACCCTTGAATGTGTACTCGTGAATACCTGTTCTTCTTCCTACTGTCAGTCTTGCTAGGACTTCCGGCCTGTCCAGATATACCTCGTAATAACCAGGGGCGGCTTTCTCTTTGTCATGGCTGAATGGGGAGGCGTAGTCCTTTCTGTCGCCAGGTCTACTGAATCCCTTAACTGGCATGAACATGATATCACATAGGTCATCACAGCCTGTTCCGCTAAGGTGAGTGTGACTGAATCCGTATATCAGCGAATCCGAATAGTGGTATCCGGAGCATCCGTCCCAGTTGCCTGGGTCTGGTCTTGTGTCAGGACTTAACTGAACCATTCCGAAAGGATAGGCGGCTCCCGGGAAAGTATGTCCGTGGAAGTCTGTCCCAACAAAGGGATTGACAAGGGATGTCAAGGCTGAACTTAGAATAGTGAGGGATAATTTTGCCAGCAGGAATATCTTTAACATTCGTTATATGATTCTATGATGGTTAATCTTTAGTGCTTTTACAAATGTACTCAAAAAGACTCTAAACAAAAAGATGGGTAGCCTTCTTAAAAGACCACCCATCTGATATTATAGTTAACTCGCTGTTAGTTCTTTGCGTAGTTGGCTAATCGAGCGTCAGAAATCTTACCGCTCCAGTTAAGACCGAATGCGAAGTCATACTTGTTACCGTCAGCATCAACATAGCACTCCATATCATGAGGAACGTCCTCCTTCTGGAGCTCTACTGTCCTCATGTTAGCAGGCATCTGCATTGGAAGAAGACCAGATGGCTCAGTTGCACCTGAGATAATGTCAAGGATAGCCTGGTTCTGAACACTGAATGAAACGAGGATAGCATCAACATATCCTTCGATTTCAGCCATGATCATAGGACGACCAACTGCAACGACTGCAACAACTGGCTTGTCACCCATTGCCTTCTTTGTGTTGATTACAAGCTCCATATCAGACTTGTTAGAAGCCTTTGTAGTCTTGTTCTTGTATGTACGGTTTGTGAAAGACTCAAGAGGGTCTCCACCTGCGAGGCTGACCTCACGAGCGTCTACAGCCTTGTAGTCGCTGTACTGGAGAGAGATAGGAACGTATCCGTTACCACCCTTAGCAACGTCAGCTGGATCGTAGCCAGAACCTGTTGAAGGCTCGCTGATAAAGCAGATAGCAACATCAGCATCGTTAGGATTGTCAACGATCTCGAAGTACTTGCTAGAGAGACTCTGCGCAACTGGGTCTGTGTATGTTGTTGTAGCAGGAGCTCCGAACATACCACCTCTTGTTGAAGCCTTCTTAGGGATGTAGACCTTTGTAGTCTTCTTAAGAGGAAGAGCCTTGTTGTGGTTCTTAAGCATTACGATAGACTTAAGCTGTGCCTGGTATCCTTCTGCCATGTAATCAGGGTTTCCAACGATAGCTGTACTCTCAGCAGGATCAAGGTAAGGGTTCTCGAAGAGAC
The DNA here is from genome assembly GCA_024402125.1 of Bacteroidales bacterium. Taxonomy (GTDB): domain Bacteria; phylum Bacteroidota; class Bacteroidia; order Bacteroidales; family UBA932; genus Cryptobacteroides. Next base: position 6,721 of record JAKSJT010000047.1, on the reverse strand, counting down.
CTACTCTGAAGATGTTAAGAAGAAGTCTTCTTGCTGAATCCTGGAAACGAGCGTCTGCAGACTCCTTGCCGAATTGGTCAACCCACATCTGATAAGCCTCGAGAACTGGACCCTTGTCGTTGTTTCCACCGAACTGGTCAACACCTGCGAGGATTACGTCGAAATGACGTTCTGCAACAGTCTTGAGCTCTTCACCCCAGCATGTTGTACCGAATGAGTTAACTGCAGGGTTGTCCTTTGTGATACCCCAGTCTGTACAAGCGACACCGTCGAAGTTATACTTGTTACGGAGAAGGTCTGTGATGATGTACTTTGAGAAGCTGTTACCAACCTTGTTGTCCTGACCCTGGAAGTCAGTTGAGATTGTGTAGTAAGGCATAACTGCAGAAGCCATCTTTGTGCCGCCCTTAAGGTTCATAGCACCCTCTACGAATGGCTTCATGTGCATCTCGAAGTTCTGTCCTGGATATACAGAGTACTTACCGTAGCTGTAGTGAGCATCACGGCCGCCTTCCTCTGGACCACCTGATGGCCAGTGCTTCATCATAGCGTTAACGCTCTTGTAACCCCAGCCACCTTCAATCTCGTCAGCACCTGTTGATGTCTGGAAACCGTCGATGTATGCTCTTGCCATATCAGAATCAAGGTCTGGATCCTCACCGAATGTACCAGAGAAACGAGACCATCTAGGCTCTGTAGCAAGGTCAATCTGAGGAGAAAGAGCAGTAGCGATACCGAGAGCACGATACTCGATAGCAGCAATCTTACCGAACTTCTCTACAAGTTCTGGATCGAATGTAGCGGCCATACCGATTGATGAAGGCCAGAGAGAAATAGTACCACCGTTACCTGCATCATACTCTGCAGTTGCATTAGCTCCGTGACGAGGGTCAGATGAGTTGTTTGCTGGGATACCGTGACCGAATCCTTCAACAAAAGCCTGAACGTTGTTGTTCCACTTAGCTGCAACCTCTGGACTCTCTAGAGTTGTTACTAGAACGTGGCGGAGGTTGTCTTCCTGGAGGAACTTCTTCTGCTGGTCTGTGATGTCTGATGAAGCAGCACCTGCCTCCTGACGAGACTTTCCGTTGTATGTAGCACCACCGAAACCACCTCTGGCTCCGCTACCGCCACCTGGGATAGCCTGGTGAGCTGAGTAAAGCATAAGACCTGCGATCTCTTCGATTGAGAGCTGTGCTGCGAGGTCAGTTGCTCTTACGTTTGGAGAAAGTCTCCAGTCCTCATACTTGTCGAGGACTCCGTTTCTGTTGAGGTCCTTGAAGGCATAACCTTTGTCAGTCAGGATCTGAACACCTGAACTTGGAGAATAACCAAGTGTCTTTCCACCCTTCTGGGTGATGATGTTGTAGCCGTTCTCAGTTGCAGTTTCCTGCCACTTTGGACCACAAGATGCCACTGCTACAAGTGCTGCAGCTGAGGCAAGGATTAGTGATTTTTTCATGAATAATTATTTGTAGTGTTTTTTATTGTTTCCAATAATATAAGTGTAAAAGTAATCAAAAAAGGTCAGTTGACAAGGACTGATTTGTAGTAAATACATGTTTTTGAGTATTTTTGTATTAATTCTAAATTCATTTGTACAAATTCTAAACTCTGTCTTTGTAATGAGTAGAAAAAGAAACGAAAAAGAGAATCAGTATAAGCTCGCTAATGAACTTTATATTCAGGAAAGGGCTAAAGAAGAAGGCATGATTGCCCTCGATAATGGTGTTGTGTATAAGAAACTCGAAGAGGGAAGAGGCGATAAAGTTCCAAAGACATCAAGCATTGTCTATGTCAAGTATACTGGAAAACTTATTGATGGAACAGTTATCGATACAACAGAGGGTGAGATGCTTCCTGCCTGTTTTGTTGTCAGAGACCTTATCATGGGATGGCAGATTATCCTGACAAGAATGCATGAAGGTGACAAGGTGATAGCTTATATTCCATGGCAGCATGGATATGGCAAAAAAAGAGTTGACATGATTCCTGGCTATAGTACCCTAATCTTTGAGATGGAACTTGTCAAGTTTGAAATCAGGTAATTTTAAGATTTTACCGTGTCAATTTGTCATCTTTGCCAGTGAGCCTAAATATCTGCATACCAATGTTGTCGGATATTACCTTCTTGCTGAGGAAAAATGACAGTTGGCTGAATTTTTTATTTGTGGCATATAATTTGAGATTTACTTTAGCCGTGGGCTTATGAGTTCACAGGTTTGTAGTAAAACATAAATTTAAAATATATGAAAAAAGGTTTAGCAATTATCGCAGCAAGTGTCCTTCTTAGTGGACTTACTGCTTATGGTATCGTAAAGAGCCAGTCAGATAAAGCACTTGTTAACGCAACTAACAATACTGCAGATTCAGGTTACTTCAGAACAGTGAATCTCCAGCAGACAGATTATCCTGATTTTACATATGCTGCAGAGTCTTGTGTTGACGCCGTTGTATTCGTCAAGGTTACAATCCAGTCAAGACAGTCACAGTCTCAGCAGATGGATCCATTCTTCCAGTTCTTCTTCGGAGGTTCACCACAGGCTCAGCCTAGGGAGCAGCAGGGAAGCGGTTCAGGAGTCATTATCCGTTCAGACGGTTACATTGTGACAAACAATCACGTAGTGGATGGAGCAACAAAGGTTGAAGTTACTCTCACTAATAACAAGACATATGAGGCTACAGTTGTCGGAAAGGACGCTGCAACAGATGTCGCTCTTTTGAAAGTTGATGCAGAAGGCCTCCCAACAGTTCCATTCGGAAACTCAGATGCACTTCGTCTTGGTGAGTGGGTAATTGCTATCGGTAGCCCATATAACCTCCGTTCAACTATCACAGCAGGTATCGTCAGTGCAAAGGGTCGCTCAATGTCATCTAACGGTGAGTTTAAGATTGAGTCATTCATCCAGACAGATGCAGCAGTTAACCCAGGTAACTCAGGTGGAGCACTGGTTAACAAGGCAGGTGAGCTTGTCGGAATCAATACAATGATCTACTCCCAGACAGGTTCTTACTCTGGATATTCATTCGCTGTACCAGTAAATATTGTTAAGAAGATTGTTGCCGATCTTATTGATTTCGGTTCAGTTAAGAGAGCAAAACTTGGTATTTCAATGACCGGTGTTGAGAATCTTGATGAAAAACTTGTTAAAGATTTGAAACTTTCTCGTCCTGAAGGAGTATATATTAACGAAGTCCAGAAGGGAAGCGCAGCCGAGAAGGGCGGTCTTAAGAGTGGAGACGTTATCATCTCAATTGATGGAAAGAAGATTACTTCTGCAGCATCAGTTCAGGAACAGGTTAACAACTATCACCCAGGAGACGAATCTACAATCACTTACAGCCGTGAAGGAAAACTGCATGATGCAAAGATTGTTTTCCAGTCAATGGAAGAGGAGACAGGCTCAGTTGACGAAGACGGTTCAGTAGCATTCTACGGATCAAAGCTTCAGGGAATATCTGATAAGACAAAGGAAAGACTTGGTATCAAGTCAGGTGTAGAAATCGTGTCAGTAGGAACTGGAAAGATGCAGGCTGCAGGCGCACAGGAAGGATTCGTGATCCTTTATATCAACGACCAGCCAGTGAGCAAACCTCAGGACGTCATCGACCTTGCTAAGAAGGCAAAGAGAGCAATCTATGTTGAAGGCGTTACAGCTAACGGCAGACCAGGATACTTCGCATTCGGCAAGGACGAGTAAGAGAAAGATTTTCTTAACTCAGAGACGCGCAGTTTGCAGTAGATAAACTTATCGCACTTCAGGAGGAGAAATCTTTCTGTGGTGCGATAAATTTATTTATAGTATAAGATATGAGACAGCTAAAAATTACAAAGTCCATTACCAACCGTGAGAGTGCTTCACTTGACAAGTACCTTCAGGAAATCGGTAGAGAGGAATTGGTAACACCAGAAGAGGAGGTTGAACTCGCTCAGAGAATCCGTCAGGGAGACCAGAGAGCTCTCGAGAAACTTACTAGAGCAAACCTTCGTTTCGTGGTTTCTGTTGCGAAGCAGTACCAGAACCAGGGACTTAGCCTTCCGGACCTTATCAATGAGGGTAACCTCGGTCTTATCAAGGCAGCGGAAAAATTCGATGAAACAAGAGGATTCAAGTTTATTTCATACGCAGTTTGGTGGATCAGACAGTCAATTCTTCAGGCTCTCGCTGAGCAGTCACGAATTGTTCGTCTTCCTCTCAACCAGGTAGGTTCACTCAATAAGATCAACAAGGCTCTCGGTCAGTTCGAGCAGATCCATGAGCGCCAGCCATCTAGTGAGGAGCTCTCAGAGATGATTGACGTGCCAAAGGATAAGATTTCTGATACACTAAGAGTGTCAGGAAGACATGTATCTGTTGATGCACCTTTCGTTGAGGGTGAGGATAACAGCCTTTTGGACGTTCTTCCTAACGACGATTCTCCAAGTGCAGATAGAGGTCTTGTCAGCGAGTCACTCAGCACAGAGATTGAGCGTTCACTCCAGATTCTTACCGTAAGAGAGCGTGAGATTATCAAGTCATTCTTCGGTATCGGTTGTCAGGAAATGACACTCGAGGAAATCGGTGAGAGACTTGACCTTACACGTGAAAGAGTTCGTCAGATTAAGGAGAAGGCTATCCGTAAGCTCAAAAAGCCAAGTGCAAGCAAGCTCCTCAAGACATACCTTGGATAAACTATGACTCCAGAATTATTTATTGCCTCAAAGGCAGCATTGGCAATCAAGGAATTGTACAATGCGGATGTTGATGCGTCAACACTTCAGGTCGGAGTGACAAGAAAGGAGTTCGAGGGTGATTTTACTCTCGTAACTTTCCCACTTCTTAGAATCTCTCACAGTACACCTGAAAACACAGGAAATGCTATTGGAGAGTGGCTCGTTGCCAATGTCCCAGAGTTTTCCGCATATAACTCAGTAAAGGGATTCCTTAACCTCAGCTTCTCTGGTGTTTACTGGAATGGCCTTTTCAGCGAGATCGCCTCAGATAAGGACTTCGGCCAGCTTCCTTCAACAGGAAAGAATGTGATGGTTGAGTTCTCTTCTCCAAATACTAACAAGCCTCTTCACCTTGGCCATATCAGAAACAACCTCCTTGGAGCAGCTGTTTCAGACCTTTTGAAGGCTTGTGGTGATAATGTCACAAAGGTTACTCTTGTTAATGATAGAGGAGTACACATCTGTAAGTCAATGCTTGCATGGCAGATGGCATTCGATGGTGCAACTCCAGAGTCAACAGGAAAGAAGGGTGACCATCTTGTAGGTGATTGCTACGTTAAGTTCAACGATATCTACAAGCAGGAAGTTGATGCTCTCAAGGCTCAGGGCATGGACGAGGAGACAGCAAAGAAGGAGGCACCTTGCCTTAAGGCTGCTCACGAGATGCTCGTTAAGTGGGAGCAGGGAGACAAGGATGTAAGAGACCTCTGGATGATGATGAACAATTGGGTGTTCAAGGGATTCGACCAGACATACGCTTCCCTTGGAATCTCATTCGATAAGGTTTACTACGAATCTCAGACATACCTCTCAGGAAAGGAACTTGTTCAGAAGGGTCTCGAAATGGGTGTCCTTGTGACAGATCCTGACGGATCAGTTTGGTGTGACCTCACAGGCGACGGACTTGACAGAAAGCTTCTTCTCCGTGGTGACGGAACATCTGTATATATCACACAGGACCTCGGTACAGCTGAGAAGAGATTCTCAGAGTACAGCCTTGACAAGCATGTATATGTAGTAGGAGATGAGCAGAACTACCACTTCCAGGTACTTAAGCTTATCCTTAAGAAGCTCGGATTCGAGTGGGCGGACCAGATCTTCCACCTCAGCTACGGTATGGTTGAGCTCCCAGAAGGTAAGATGAAGTCTCGTGAGGGAACAGTAGTTGATGCTGATGACCTTATCCAGAAGATGTATGAGGAGGCTAAGGCAACAAGCGAGGAGTCAGGAAAACTTGCTGACATGTCTGAGGAGGAGAAGGAGAAACTTTACCATATGATTGGTCTTGGTGCTCTCAAGTACTTCATCCTCAAGGTTGATCCTCGTAAGAAGATGCTCTTCAATCCTAAGGAGTCTATCGACTTCAACGGAAATACTGGTCCATTCATCCAGTATACACACGCACGTATCCAGTCAATTCTTAGAAAGGCTCAGGAGAAGGGAGTTGAGTTCTCAGCAGAGTCACTTAAGAGTGAGACTCCACTTTCAGCTAAGGAGATCAGACTTCTTAAGATGCTTAACCAGTACCCGGCAAGAGATGCAGAAGCAGGTGCTTCATTTGCACCTTCGGTTCTTGCAAACTATGCATATGAACTCGCTAAGGAGTTCAACCAGTACTATCACGACACACCTATCCTTAAGGAAGAGAACGAGGATATCCTTAAGTCAAGACTTGTTCTTTTGTCAACAATCGCATCTGTTCTCAGACGTGATATGGCAATCCTAGGAATTGAACTTCCAGACAGAATGTAATTTCTCTCTATGGCAGAGGAAAAGGCATATATGATTCCGACCTCCAAAAAGGAGGTAGAAGCTCTTGGTTGGGACTACATTGATGTTATTATCTTTACAGGTGATGCATTTGTTGATCATCCAAGCTTCGGAACAGCTTGTATCGCACGATGGCTCCAGAAATGGGGCTATCGTGTTGCCGTTGTGCCCCAGCCTAACTGGAGAGATGACCTTAGAGACTTCAGAAAGCTAGGTGCTCCTAGACTATATTTCGGA
>JAKSJT010000046.1 GCA_024402125.1 Bacteroidales bacterium | reverse complement strand
GACTATATGTGAGAAGAAGATGAGATCATATGACTAAGGAGGAATTATGCTAGAGATTAAGAATATTCATAAGTCCTTTGGTGATATGGATGTATTAAAAGGAATCAATCTCCATGTAGATCTTATCAACATTGAGGTTTCTGCTCAATTCTTCATCCATTTGAAGATGGCATTTGTGTGCGGTCTGATAGTTGCGTTCCCATATATTATATATGAGATTTGGAGGTTTATAGCTCCAGCTCTTTATGATAATGAAAAGACAGTAGTGAGAAAAGCATTTATGCTTGCCTCTGTCCTTTTCTATTTGGGTGCAGCAGTCGGATATGTGATCGTCCTCCCTGTCTGTCTTAACTTTTTTATGAATTTTTCAATCAGTGATACTGTGATCAATACAATTTCACTGAACTCCTATATTTCGCTATTCATTTCAATGGTACTGATGATCGGACTTATCTTCGAGTTCCCATCAGTCATCGCAGTATTGTCAAGATTCGGACTGGTAACAAGAGAACTTTTAAGAAAGGGAAGAAAGGTGGCATTTGTTGTGATTCTTGTTATAGCAGCATTCATAACTCCATCAGATCCATTCTCGATGTTCGTCCTTGCAATACCACTTTACATTTTGTACGAGTTTAGTATATATCTCTGCAAGAAAGATAATTAGAACGCATGATTTCAATTAATGATTTAACTGTTTCATACGGTTCGTGGAATCTTCTTGACCATGTAAGCTTCCATATCAGTGACAATGACAAGATAGGACTTGTCGGAAAGAATGGTGCCGGTAAGTCAACCATTATGAAGCTTATCTGTGACCTTCAGAGTCCGACAAGCGGTCAGGTTGAGAAGCCATCCAATCTCACTATAGGATATCTTCCTCAGATAATGCAGCATAACAAGGGCAAGACTGTCATCAACGAAACAATGACAGCCTTTGACCAGCTATTTGCTATTGAGAAAGAGATAGAATCAGTTTCCAATGAAATTGAAACTAGAACTGATTACGAATCTCAGGAGTATCTGGATCTGATAACAAAGCTCAATGATCTTAATGACGCTTTAGCATCAAATCAACAGGAACCACCAGTGGTACTTGCCCAGAAGACTCTACTTGGACTTGGATTCAAGGACGAGGATATGGACAGGAACACGGAAACATTCAGCCAGGGATGGAACATGAGAATCGAACTTGCGAAAATTCTACTTAGAAATCCTGATGTCCTTCTTCTCGATGAGCCTACCAACCACCTTGATATTGAATCAATTGAGTGGCTTGAGGATTATTTGAAGGCTTATAGGGGATCTCTTCTTCTAGTATCTCACGATAGGAAGTTCCTTGATAATGTAACTAATAGAACTGTCGAGATTTCTCTTGGTCATATCACTGATTACAAAGTTCCATACAGCAAATATGTAGAGCTTAGAGCAGAAAGACTTGTTCAGCAGACTGCTGCTTATGAGAATCAGCAGAGAATGATCGAGAAGACAGAGGACTTCATTAACAGATTCAGATACAAACCAACTAAATCTAATCAGGTCCAGTCCAGAATCAAGGCTCTTGAGAAACTTGACAGACTGGAAATCGACGAGACGGACAATGTTGCACTCAATGTGAAGTTCCCACCTGCACCTCGTTCAGGTGATGTGGTATATAAAGGAACAGATCTTACTGTCGGTTATCCTCAGAAGGTTGTATTCACAGATGCTACAGTGGAAGTCAGAAGAGGCGAGAAAGTTGCATTTGTCGGTAGAAACGGTGAAGGAAAGACAACCCTTATGAGAGTCATAATGGGACAGCTTGATCCGTTTGAAGGTGAGTCTAAAGTCGGTCACAATGTTAATATAGGTTATTTCGCTCAGAATCAGGAAGATGTACTTGACAAGAACCTAACTGCATTTGAGACACTGGATAATATCGCAGTAGGTGATATCAGAACTAAGCTTAGAGATATTCTGGCTCAGTTCCTGTTCAGGGGCGAAGATATAGACAAGAAGGTTTCGGTACTCAGTGGTGGTGAGAGAGCAAGACTTGGTATGGCTAAGCTTATGCTTCAGCCTTATAACCTTCTTGCACTTGATGAACCTACTAACCACATGGATATCAAGTCTAAAGATATTCTTAAGCAGGCGTTGAAGGCCTATGACGGATCGCTTGTTATTGTATCCCACGATAGAGATTTCCTAGATGGACTCGTTGACAAGCTTTATGAGTTCCGTGATGGTAAAGTGAAGGAGCATCTAGGTGGAGTTCAGGACTTTCTTGAAAGAAGAAAACTTGAAAATCTCCAGGAACTGGAAAGAAAGTTCCATACTGAAAATGCTGCTAGCTCTGTATCAGATAAGAAGGCCGCAGCACAGCAGGAATTTGAGGCTAGAAAGTCAATTTCGAAGGAAGAAAGAAAAATTCGTCAAAGAATTAGCTTTTTGGAGGCAGAAATTGCCAAAACGGAACAAAAATTGAAAGATATAGAAGCAGTACTTGCTAATCCGGGCCAGAATGACGATATTATGGAACTGACTAGACAGTATTTGGAGCTTAAGCGCGATCTTGACGCAAGAACCGACGAGTGGGCTGAGCTTCTAGAACAAGTTGAATCTTAGAGTAATTATTATTTATTAAAAAGAAGTATTATGATTAAAAGAACATTGACCTCGATCTGCATGATCGCAGCAACTCTTTTCTTCTCAAATGCAGCATCTGCTCAGACAAAAGAAATCGAGCATGAGTTTTCAGCATTCAATGCCATTGAGGTTTCAAATGCATTTGAGGTAACTCTTGTTTCAGGAGAATCACACTCTGCTGTTTTGACAGTCGATGGTGCTCTTGCTGAACTTGCAAAGGCATATGTTAAGGGTAAGACTCTTTATATTGACCTTGATGAAAAGAACATGTCAAAGGAAACAAAGGCATTGTACAAGGGTAAGAACGCTCCAGTTCCAGTATTGAAGGCTGTTATCCGTGTTCCTCAGATTTCTTCTATTACAATTGCAGAAGATGTAGTCCTCGGTAGCGCTGAGCCAATCAATGCAGAGAAGTTCACACTTTCTACATCTGGTTCCGCTCAGGTAAAGGCTCTTAGCGTAAATGCTGATAAGGTTACTATCTCATCAGATAAGAAGTCTTCTATCAATATGACAGTATCATCTAACGATATTGATGTCAATACTTCAGGTTCATCTTCATTCAAGCTTTCATATGATTGCAAGGATCTCAAGATGTCAACATCTGGTTCATCAGAGGTATCTGTATCAGGTTCATCTAAGAACGTGAGCCTTTCAACAGCTGGTTCATCTAAGCTTACACTTGCTGGTCAGGCAGACAATCTTGATGTAAAGGGTGCAGGTTCATCAAATATCAATGCTATCAATCTTCCTGTAAAGGATTGTTCTGTAGTTCTTTCTGGTTCATGTACAGTGACAGAGAATGCAAGCAACAACCTTAAGATGGAACTTTCTGGAAACAGTACTCTTATCTTCAACGGCGATCCAAAGATTGATATCGTAAACATCAAGTCTTCAACAGTTCAGCACTACAACCAGTAGACAATATGATCATTGTTGATTCGCACTGTGATACTCCTTCTCAGATTATTAGACTCAGAGATCTGAGTAAGGATAACCATCATAGCCACGTCGACTTTCCTAAGCTTAAGGCAGGGGGAGTCGACGCTGCTTTTTTTGCTCTGTACACAACCAAGAATTTGACTCCGGATCAGGCGACCAGATATGCTCTTGAAATGATTGCCGGAATAAATGACTCCATAGAGGCCAATTCAGATAAAGTAGCACTAGCTAGGGAAACTGAAGATATCATTAGAAATAAGGAAAATGGTCTTACCTCTATATTAATAGGTATGGAGAATGGCGCTCCTATTCAGAAGTCCTTATCTCTTCTTCGACAGTTCAATCGTCTTGGTGTTCGTTATGTGACATTGTCCCATAATGGAGACAATGCTATTTGTGACGCTGCTGCTGAGGGAAATACCTGGCATGGACTAAGTCCATTTGGAAAAGAGGTCGTTGCTGAGATGAATAGACTTGGCATGATCGTAGATATCGCTCATGCTTCAGATGAAACCTTCTATGACTGTATCAAGTATTCTAAGGCTCCGATCGTGTCAACACACTCATGCTGCAGAGCTTTGGCATCTCATAGAAGAAATCTTACAGATGACATGCTTCGCGCATTGGCTCAGAACGGGGGAGTTTGTCAGATCAACTTCTATCCAACCTTCCTGTCTGACGATTTCGCTAAGGCTGTAGCTTTGACAGGTCTTGAGGATAAGGCTGATGATGTAGAAGTTGAGTTCATTAAAGAACCTTGGAATCCGGAGAAGATTAAAGCATGGCATGAAGCTCTGGATGCTCTTGAGGCTTTGGAGAGGCCTTCATATAAGGTTGTTGTCGATCATATTGATCATGCTGTACAGGTTGCCGGTATTGATCATGTGGGAATTGGCTCTGATTTCGATGGAATCAGTGTGACTCCTAAGGGTCTTGAGAATGTCTCTAAGATTGGAATCGTTTTCGAGGAAATGAGAGCTAGAGGATACTCAGAAGAGGATATTTGTAAGGTTGCAGGAGGCAATTTTATGAGAATTATGGATATAACAAAAATGTTAGCACGATAAACATATTTGTTATATTATCTCATTTATAGTAAGTTAGAATAAAACTATACAATAAGTCTATTAGAGAGGGTCTTTTTACCATTAGAGGGTAGAGAGACTCTCTTCTTTTTATGAAACTGCAAGAATCCATCGTGAAGATCTATGATTTAGCCCTTCATGATAGACATATCTTGGGACTGGAAGTGTTCCGTATGCAGGTAGTGACAATACTCAAGACATATATGATAGATGGCAGTCGAAAGTATGGCATACTCTATCTGGTAGAAGAGCGTAGTCAAACTTGAGTAAGACATTCGGGCATCTTGTTAATCTAATGGGTAAATGGTTGAGTCAATAAGTCAAGGTAGTACCCGATCTTCGTTGATAAGGCATTCGAATAATGCGTTTAGTTTGCATTTAAGTAGCCAACAGAAATCTTATAATAAAAGTTGGAACTATAACATTACTTCTTGACTGTAGCAAGATTTGATAATGCCAGACTTGTAAGATGAGCTCATATTCGAGGTTAATAGGAATGATTACCATCTTGTCTTATGCTGATTTACAGATTGATAAATGAGGGTATAATGACACTCTGAATAGGACAATATATGTGGTAAAATAGGCAACTAATACCCTGTAAATTATATAACAAAAATGTTAACACAATAAACATATTTGTTATATATCTTAATTTTTAATGAATTAGATAAATATCTCTAAATGCATTGATAAAAGTATACCTTTTGTCTCAAAAGGGTAGAGGACGTCTTTTTTTATGGAATGTTGTCCGTTTGTGTCCTGTAATTCACGAATAGTATAGTCCTGGATTTACGTTGTATAAGGAAGATTGCGGTTGGGAACTTGTTTATTTACCAGGGATAGAAGTGAGATAAAGATCAACACTGACAATAACACTAATCAAAAATCTTCTTTTTGATGATCGAATGACTTACGGTCTTGACCCAGACAAGATTTTGAGTCATGAGATATAGCCTGAGACTAGGAGTGAAGTTGAGTTTTGGTTTGACTATATGGCCAAATACTTAAATTGAGGTCAAATTGATCTTTGGAATGGGGATGATATTATAGTTTATCGAGCAATTGATCCTCTGATATGATGGGTATAAGAGTATTTGTCATCTTCTCAAACACAGAGGATAAATGATGTTGATATAAGCTGGGAGCAGCGATTAAATACCTCTGATTCAAAAAAAACGATACCTTGGTTAGCTATGATACAGCCAGGTCAAAGTATCGTTTATGGGATGTTTTATGGGGAAGTAATACCCTATTTTAAGCCTAAAACAGCTATAACAAAAATGTTATAGGTATAAACAAATTTGTTATATGTATTAAGTATTAACTAGTTACTTATTTTTACGCTCTTCAAGTATGTATCTGCGTAAAAGATCAAGTGCTGTAGCAGCAAAACGTTCAATATTGCGTTTTCTATCGTGATTATGCTGCCTCTTGACAGTGATTGTACCATGAGGACCAGTGACTCCGAACCACACGGTGCCTGCTGGATTTCTTTCATCACCATACTTGTCGGCCAGGCCTGTAGTTGCTACAGCATAAGTACTTCCTGTGAGCTTTCTGACACCTTCTGCCATCGCTGCGGCAACCTCACTACTTACAACTCCGCACTCATCAATCACCTTCTGGTCAACGCCAAGGACATTGACCTTCACTGGAATTGCATAAGAAGTAACAGAACCGAGGTAGTAGTTAGAACTGTTGGATACAGATGTAATCATATGTGAGATCATACCACCTGTGCAAGATTCTGCAGCAGAAAGAGTCTCACCAGATTGGTAGAGTAGTCTACGAATTACAACCTCAAGAGTCTCTTCTTCAAACGAATAGATGTTGTCACCTAGAATTTCCTTTAAGTCGTTGAATGCTTTGTCAATTTTGGATTCTTCGTCTTCTTTGTTGCCTCCATAGATAGAAAGTCTGAGTTTGACACCTGTTGAAAGGTTAGGAAGATAGGCAAGATGCATGTCCTCAGGAAGGGCATCTTCCCAAGGCTCTATCAACTTTGCAAGAGCAGATTCTGCTATTCCGAAGGTCATGATGCTCTTATGGAAGATATCAGTTGTCTTGTAATGTGCCTTGATGTCGTCCATAATCGCAGGAATTGCCCCTACAGCCTCAAAAGGTACTCCAGGAAGGGAATATAGCGTTGCAATGTGTCCGAAGCGCTCTGCGGGGAATCTAAACACCATTATTGGGGCTGTCCCCAGTTTGTTTGGGATAACTTCGCAAGTATTCGGTACGGAAGCCTGCGCTCTATTGATGTCAAGCATCTCCAAATGCCTTCCAGAAAGGATTTCACGGATAATTTCGAGCTGCTGAGCATTCTCGACATAACCAGTGCTTCCTGATAGCTCTCCGAGAGCTGCTTTTGTGATGTCATCCTTTGTTGGTCCGAGTCCTCCTGTTGTTATTACGATGTCATTGGAAGACAATTCAGCCTCCAAAGTGGAGATGATCTCGTCATGGCTATCGCCAATTGAAAGCATTTTGGCTGATTTAATGCCAATTGCATTGAGCTCTGTCGCTATATGGGATGAGTTGGTATCGACGATCTGACCTATAAGGATTTCATCGCGGATGGTACAAATAGAGGCTTTAATGTTCATTGGACTAGTTGTTTAGAAAGAAGAAAGTTCTACTAGAGATGCACCGCTGTCAAGCATTTCCTTTGCCTGAGCTGGTGTCATGATACCACCAACACCCACTATAGGTAAACGGCCCTTTGTATGCTGGTGAATATGCTTTACCATGGCCAAGCTTCTATTGTAGATAGGGTCTCCAGATACGGAGCCGCCATCGTATAGTTCTCTCTTGTCGTCATTCAGCTTTAGTCCTGATAAAGATTTGCTGGAATTAGTGGCTATAATGCCGTCAATTCCCGAAATCATGCACCAGTCGATAATCTCATCAACTTGGTCGAACGGGATGTCTGGAGAGAGTTTTAGAAGGATCGGTTTGTATTCTTCGTAACAAAGCCTGAGCTCAAGGATCGGGTCTACGATATCAGACATGAAAGATATGTCCTGAAGGTCCTGGATTCCTTCATTGGCTGCACTGTATGATATGTTGATCGCAAACATGTCACAAAAGTCATACATTAGAGAGAATGACTTACTGAAGTCCCTGATGATATCTGGACCATATGTGCTTGTTGTGTTCTTAGCAAGACTTGCACATATTATAGTCTGAGGTTTCTCGGTCTTAAGCCTGTTGATTGCATGTCTGATACCTTTGTTGTTAAGCCCCATTCTGTTAATTATGGCCCTGTTCTTTTTTTCTTTTTTCAGTCTGGGCTTAGGGTTTCCGTCCTGCGGCTGAAGGGTAAGAGATCCTATTTCAACGAATGAGAATCCCATATTTGCCATCTCATTGTATACTTCGGCGTTTTTATCGAATCCCGCAGCAAGTCCTACAGGGTTCTTGAACTGGATACCAAACACTTCTCTGGCAAGATTTGGGGCCTTGTAGGAGTATTTCAAGCGTAGCATGTTACGGCCTAATGGAAGGGATCCAATAAACTTGATGCACGACAACACGAAGTTGTGTGCAGCTTCTGCATTGATGCTGAAAAGGAATGGACGAATGAGATGCTTGTACATAATCTAGCCGTTCTTTGCTACGCAAATATAGTGAATTTAGGCAAGATTGTGCCATCTCTATAGAATCTCCTGGAATGTGTTGTCGTCATAGAAAACGACAATCTTGGAGATTTTTCGTGATTTGTTCCCAATAGAATGCTCCGCATTAGGCTTATTCTCAGTAGCTGCTGGAATAGGATCTGCCAGCGGTATTATTTCCTGGATTGGAGTCTGGGAAGGCTCTGCTATGGTGGTCTCAGGCTGCTGAGCAGGTACTGGGACAGGCTGGTAGGCAGCAGGAGATGAACCCTGCTGTTTGTACATTTTTCCGTTGCCTGTTATTAACCAATCAAGATTCAATTCCGGATAATTTCTTGACATGCTCTCGATGAAATCAAAGCTTGGTTTGTTTCTTCCTGCAACGACATGTGAGATGCTAGCTCGTGCTACACCAAGTGTATCTGCGAGCTGAGATTGTGATATATTTTCGGCAGCTAAAAACTGCTGTATTCTGATGTTCATTTTTGTAACTAAGTATGTAACAAATGTAATAAACATATTTGACAAATAAAAGAACCTACATAGGCAGGGTAGGGGAACAAATGTTAATCAAAACCTTTTTATAATAGCAAAGTTATACATTAGATAAACTATCGTAATGAACTGATTATTAATTAAGTTATGGTTAAATATTACATAATTGTTACATGTAGCGAAAATACTATATGTATGGTTACATAAAGTATAAAAATTATAACTTTAGATATTATGTCGTAATATGCTGATTATTAACATATAAAAACATTATATTATTTATGATAATTTTTTCTTATGTTACATAATTAAACAAGATGTTACATATATTTACATATGTTACCATGTTAATTTTGTAAATTGTATTGTTACAAATGTCCATATGTAAAGTGACTTCTTTATTAGCTAGATTATGAGTAATTTTGTGCACTGATTTTTTAGAAGAGTTTTTATGATTCCAGATATAAGAATTGAAGACTACAATTATCCATTAGCTGATGAGAGGATTGCAAAATATCCCCTTCCTGAAAGAGATTCTTCCAAGCTTCTCGAATATAAGGACGGAGTGATTACTGAGCACGTATTTCGCAATCTCGCACAGTATCTTCCTTCTGATGCTATAATGGTATTTAACGAGACAAAGGTAGTTCCAGCCAGACTTCACTTTGAAAGAAGTACTGGTGCCCATATTGAGATATTCTGTCTTGAGCCGGTCTCTCCTCCTGAGTACAATACTGCTTTTGCGGCTACCGAGTCATGCAGATGGAAGTGTGTTATCGGTAATTCTAAAAGATGGAAGACAGATACTCTTTCACTATGCAATCCGGAGAATGATTCTGTAGTGTCTGACATGAATCTCACAGCAGACCTGATTGAGAAAGACGGCCAGACAGGAATTGTCGAGTTCAATTGGAAAGGCGGCTACCCTTTTTCCAGAGTCCTTGAAATTTGTGGTTCCGTTCCGATTCCACCATATCTTAATAGAGACACTGAGGCAATCGATCTTGAAAGATATCAGACTCTTTATGCAAAGACTAGAGGATCTGTTGCTGCTCCTACTGCAGGACTTCATTTCACAGACAGGGTTCTTGCTGACATCAAGGATAATGGTATTGACATAGAGAAGGTATGTCTTCATGTTGGAGCTGGTACTTTTCTTCCTGTAAAGAGTTCGAAGGTCTCTGAGCATCACATGCACAGAGAGCCGTTTGTTGTGACTCTGGATTTTCTGAAAGAGATTCAGCACAAGGAAAGAAAACTTATTGCAGTCGGTACAACATCAGTACGTACTCTCGAGTCATTGTATTATGTCGGAGTAAAGTGTATTGAGACGGGGGAACCTGGTGATGTCACACAGTGGGAACCATACACTAGAGAGTATAGCTACTCTTTTGAGGAGTCAATCGGTGCTATTATTGTATACCTTAATAATAATGGTCTCTCAGAACTTAGTGTAGGAACAAGCATCATCATTGTTCCTGGATTCAAGTTCAGGCTTGTTGATGTGCTTGTCACAAACTTCCATCAGCCAGAGAGTACCCTGATTCTTCTTATCTCTGCATTCGTCGGAGGTAATTGGAAACCTATATATAATTACGCACTTGAAAACGGATTCAGATTCTTGAGCTACGGAGACAGCTCTCTGCTCTTTAGAGCATAAATTTGATTATGTTCTTTTATTTAGTATCTTTGAATCCTTATAATACCAAATATTTTTTATCATGGCAGAATCAGAATTTGACAATATCAGCCCCTATACAGACGAAGAAGCTGTAGAAGCATTGGGCAAAGTTGCCAATCATCCGGCGATACTGGCTGTGTCCAAGTATCTTTTCCCGGATAAGCCTGTGACATTTCTGAGGAGCGCTCTTAAGAGTCTTCATAGCATTGACGAGTTCCAGCAGGTAGTAATGTCAAAGGTTATTGACTGGGTTCTCAACAATACAGCTAAAAATTTCTCATACGACGGTATATCTAATCTTCAGGGCATAAACGGAAAGTTCCTGACAATGTCTAATCATAGAGACATTATCTTGGATCCGGCCATTACTCAGTATGTCCTTCATCAGAATGGATTCCCGATGTCTGAGATTTGCGTAGGAGATAACCTCATCTCAAGCAGCAAGACTGTTGAGTATCTTCTTCGTTCAAACAGAATGATCAAGGTTATTAGAGGTATTTCAGCAAGAGAACTCTATCTTTCTTCACAGGTGCTTTCAAAGTACATCCGTCAGACTATTACTTCCGGTAAGAGTTCAGTTTGGATTGCTCAGAAGCAGGGTCGTACAAAGAACGGAATTGATACAACAGAGCAGGGACTTCTCAAGATGCTCGATATGAGTGGAACAGGTACATTCTGTGAGAACTTCGAGGCACTTAACATCATTCCTCTAAGTATCTCATACGAGTATGAGCCATGTGACATCAAGAAAGCTCGTGAGCTGTTCATCTCCAGAACCCAGAAGTATGTGAAGGGACCGAAGGAGGATCTCCACAGCATCCTTATGTGTATCCGTCAGAGAAAGGGTAACATTCATCTGAACTTTGGTGCTCCTCTTACACATGAAGAGATCCTTGAAGCATCATACTGTGACAAGAATGACCGTTACCAGGCAATCAGACATGCGGTTGACAAGAGAGTGATTGAAGGCTATAGACTTTGGAAGACCAACTACATCGCTTATGATATGATGAACCAGACAAACAAGTATGCTGAGTTCTATACTCCTGAGGATGTGCAAGAGTTCAATGAATACACAGAGCATCGTCTCAAGTCTCTTGAAAGAAGTCTTGACCGTGAAGAGATCAGAAAGATTTTCATCTCCATTTACGGAAACCCAGTTGCAGAGAAGGAAAAGCTTGCAGCAGAGCAGCAGGCAATCCAGGAGGCAAAGCAGGAGAAGGAAAATTTGAAGATTCTAAAAAATCATCTGAAGAACAAAGAATTGAATGCAAATATAAATGTGGAGAGAAAATCAAAAGCACTGAATTAAAAGATCATTATCAATGATACGAAAAAGCCTAGCAGTTCGCTAGGCTTTATTCGTATATGAAAGGCAGAGGATTAGTTCTGCTTTACATGAACATCCATCTGAGGGAATGGGAAGTTGAATCCTCTCTTTGGCATTTCTGTGTAGACCTTAAGATTGTAGTCATACTGAACTGGTCTATAGTCCCAGTTCTTTACCCAAGCCTTAACTGAGAAATCAACGCTGCTTGCTCCTAGGTTTATAAGAACCACAAATGGGTCCCAGCAGCCTTCAGTCTTTGAGTCAAGTACTCTTTCGTCTTCCTTAAGAAGTTCAAGGAGCGCATCAATGCAAGCCTTTGCATCAACTCCATATTCAAAACCGAATGTCCAGTCAACTCTGCGGTATTCCATTGTCGAGTAGTTGTCGATAGTTCCACTAGACATTGTACCGTTAGGAATGACAACGACTCTGTTGTCTGCAGTGGTGATCTTTGTGCTTGTGATAGTAACGTCGGTCACTGTTCCCCAGATTCCCTGTACATTGATGAAGTCTCCTGCCTTGAAAGGCTTGAATATAAGAATCATGATACCACCAGCAAAGTTCTGAACAGTTCCACTTAGAGCCATACCGATTGCCATACCTCCGGCAGCAAGAAGAGCAGCAAGTGATGTGGTGTTGATGCCGAGTGTACTTATGGTAGTGATAACGAGCAGTACGGTCAGCGAGATGGATACGAGGGAAATCACGAAAGAGGCAAGGGTGGACTCAGTCTTTCTCTTCTCGAATACCTTTGTCAGGACGTTCTTGATCTTTTTGATGATCCATGCACCTATTATATAGATTGCAAGTGCAGCGACAACCTTCAGGCCAAACTGAATTGCACTGTCACCAAGCTTGGTGAGTACGGTGCTTGGGTCTTTTGCAAGTTCTGTTGCAAAAGCCTGAAGTGCAACTTTGGCTGAGTCTGCAACACTGATGGCTTCTTCGTTTGCTATTGTTTGTAATGGAAACATTATCATAATTGTTAGTTGTTTTACTAAATACTATAATACGGATGAGACAAGGAATACAAGGTATGCTGCTTCGCATAGAAGCATAATTGCTCCCTCTGTCCTGTCAAGTTCATCCTTAGAGAATGTATATGCACTGATACTGACGATAACAGCACCGATTAGAGCTGCGAAAAGATCCACCAGGCTCATTCCGCTGAAAGACAAAGGTCTTACTGCTGCGGCACATCCCAAGATTAAAAGGATATTGGAAATGTTGGAACCAACGATGTTTCCAAGAGCAAGCTGACCTTTTCCCTTTATAGCAGCAACGATGCATGAAACGAACTCAGGTAATGAGGTTCCGCCAGCAAGGATAGTGATAGCGATGATCTTGTCGCTTACTCCTATCTTGTGTGCAATTGTTGTGGCATTGTTTACGAATAGCTGTCCTCCAAAGATAAGGCCGGCTATTCCCAAAATAACCAATATGACTGATACTGGTATGCTATAGTTTTTGTTCTCCTCATTTTCGTCTTCCTCTTCGGACTCTGATGAGCCAGTTTTGAAAGAGGAGATAAGATACCATGCGAAGAATGCCAGGAAAAGAGTTCCTGCCAGTCTTGATA
>JAKSJT010000451.1 GCA_024402125.1 Bacteroidales bacterium | reverse complement strand
TCAATGCGCTTAACAATATATATGCTCTAGCGGCAATAGATTCTGACAAGACTCAAGGTGCGATCGATTCGCTAAGTAAACTCCTTAGATATGTCCTGTATCAGAATGATGACCTTGTCCCTGTTTCCGGTGAGATAAGTTTCACCAAGTCTTATATAGATCTTATGGCACTGAGACTTGATCCATCCCGAACAACCCTTACAGTAAATGTCGAGAATGTGGAGGATGACACGCTCAAGGTAGCACCTTTGATGCTTATGACTCTGATTGAAAACGCATTCAAGCATGGCGTTTCAGTTCATAGCAAGTCATTTATTGACATTGACATCCGAACAGTGGACTCTGGAAACGGTAAGACAATGAGATGCAAGGTGGCAAATAGCCTGTTCCCGAAGGATAGTACTGATAAGAGCGGTTCTGGTATCGGCACGGTAAATCTTCAGAAAAGGCTTGATATCATCTACCCGGGAAAATATACTTATGATGTCACTATAGAAGACGGCAGATACAGCGTAGTTCTAGAAATTCCTCTTCAAACACTATAAACCTATGATAAGAGCAATTGTAGTAGATGACGAGCCTCTAGCAAGAGCTCTCATCGAGAGCCATATCAAAAAGACTCCATTCCTGGAAGTGGTAGGGTCGTATCCTGATGCAATGGAAGCTTTGGAGGCCATACGAAGCGGTAATGTCGATGTTGCATTCCTGGATATACAGATGCCTGACATGAATGGTCTTGAACTGTCAAAGCTGATTAACGGAACTTCAACTAAGGTTGTATTCATAACAGCTTTCAACCAATATGCATTGGAAGGGTTCAAGGTGGATGCCGTGGATTATCTTCTGAAACCTGTGACATTTGTGGACTTCTACAGGGCAGCTGAGAGGGCAAGGGATAGAGTTGAGACGGAGAGGACTGCAAAAAGAGTGAATGAAATGTCCGCCCCAGCGCCAGTGGCTTCTTCAAAAGAACCGGATCCGAAGCTTACATCGATTTTCATCAAGTCAGAATACAAGATGCTTCAGGTTGATTTTGATGATATCAGGTATATAGAAGGAGCAAAGGACTATGTCATTATTCATACAGAAGATGGACAGCGGCTAATGACACAGATAACAATGAAGACTATGGAGGAGCAGCTTCCAGGGGATACCTTTATGAGAGTACACAAGTCATATATTGTCAATCTTGCGAAGGTGAGAGAAATAGAACATAACTGCATAGTGTTCGGAAAGAACCTTGTTCCTGTTTCTGAATCCTACAAGATTGCTTTCTACAATGCATTAAGATCAAAGTCACTAATTTAGGCAAATAATAACTGTGGATTGTTGGCTCCACAAGCCGGGGCAAAGGGAGATTGTATATATCCTATTCAGTTTGAGCGTTATATCTTTTCTCCTGTAATCACTTAGCCCGACACACAAAAATAGCGTCCAAACAAACTATTTTTCAGAAAACTGAATGCCTGTAGCGATTTTTTCAGTCTCAAACGTTGATTTTTCTCTATATTTGCGGCGGTGAAAACTGTTCAGTTTTCCG
>JAKSJT010000450.1 GCA_024402125.1 Bacteroidales bacterium | reverse complement strand
CGTCATACTCACGAACTATGGTTCTTCCGCCCGTTACAACTGCATCCTGATAGCGCTCTATGAGCTGTACACACTGGCCAAAATGGGGATCTGCAAGCAGTCCGATAAGACGGCTTCCCCAGTAGAAGTTGTCCGTGGATACATCAAGTGTTACGTCTGTGAGATACTTCGGGAGCTTTGAAACATTGGCGTAGATGGGAAGGACTGCGTTGAATGCGTTTGACGCAAAGCAGATCCACTCTACTCCCTTGATCGCATCCGGAACATCACTTCTGATCTGGCAGATCGATGTAACTCCTGTCCTGCTGATTCCGATCGGTCTGTAGTATCCTCTCTTGCCGGTATCACGGGTAAGGTAAGGATTGTACTCGGTTCCCTGATAGTAGGAGGACAGAATATACTTTACGTCCTCTGCTGTTACCTTCCTGTCAGGTCTGAGTGACCAGGGAATATTGTCGCTCTCAGGTCCAAACTCAGCATCAGGACCATCCCAGGTGTAGGAATATGGAGCAAGGAAACGTCCCATGTACCAAGCTCTCGGAGTGTTGTATACATGGTCAGCATCTGTTCTTGATCCGAATACATTGCGGGGATTGAAGCTGTCATCCTCCCAATTTAGATTGAGGCTGTATTTCTCCATAAACTCGCGAAGATCGGCTGAGCACATATATTCCTTCTTCTCACCATATGCATCATCAAAATCAAAATAGTCCATTCCAAACTGGTTGGGAGCAATGACGCACTCATCATCCTTAACTCTTCTTGCTATCCAGTGATGACCGCCGATGGTCTCAAGCCACCATATCTCGTCCTCATCGTTGAATGCGATTCCATTTGACTCATAGGTTCCATAGGTTTCAAGAAGCATACCGAGGCGCTCAACACCCTCTCTTGCACTTCTGATGTAAGGAAGAACAAGAACAACTATATCCTCCTCACCGATACCACCTATCTCATCCTTCTGACCACGCTTTTCAGCCTTCTTATACTTAACAAGCGGATCTGCAGAGAGCACTCTCGGGTTCGAGGTTATTGTCTCTGTTGCTGTCATGCCGACATTGGCTTCGTTGATACCTGTTGCAGCCCAGATACCATCCTTTGGATTTACACTTGGACAGGATGTATATCTTAAAGGATCATCAGGAAGTTCAATCTCCAAATGAGATATTACACTTTTGTATTTCTTTTTCTGATTGGACACAACGATCAGTTTCTTATCATCAAAACAACCGTCATCGGTTCTTGCTATCATTGTAGAATTGTCATTTGACGCTTTCTTTCCTACAAGAATTGTTGTACAGGGCATAATTTACTCCTCCTTTTTATATATACACCACCATACCCATTGCAGCTGCAGCCACAATAAAAAGTATCGGTGATATTTTTTTGCCAAACACCTTTTTACTTCCAAACATGAGTGCCAAAAGAAAGACTGTCAGAAAGACATCTCTCAGATCAACGGCATTAAAGATTCCCGCAGGAAACATATTCTCGAAGATCATAAAGGCTCCCGTTGCAAATATAATTCCTATGACGGCCGGTGTAAGTCCATCTATAGCAGCAGCCATATAGCGGTTA
>JAKSJT010000045.1 GCA_024402125.1 Bacteroidales bacterium | reverse complement strand
TTGGAAACTGGATCGTCAAGAATCTTCTTATAGCAGCAGCTATACTTCTAGTTGTTGTCACTATTGCCAGTTTCTTCCTTTCATTCATAACAAATCATGGTCAGGTAATAGTTGTTCCGGACTTCTCAAACATGACTGTTGCTGAAGCTGAGGCAACAGCCAAGTCTCTTGACCTTCGTGTTGAAGTCTACGACTCAGTATATGTAAGAAAAATGGCAAAGGGTGCAGTATTTTCCCAGAACCCAATTGCCGGACAGAATGTCAAGCAGAACCGCAGAATCCTTCTTACCATCAATGCAGTAACAGCAAAGAAGGTTTCCATGCCAAATGCAGTCCACGCTTCTCTTCGTCAGGCCAAAGCTGAAATCAGCGCAAAGGGTCTCCTGATAGGAAAACTGATCTACAGAGAAGATGAAGCAACAGACAACGTTCTCGAGCAGCTATACAGAGGTAGAAACATCAAGCCCGGCACACAGATCGAAACAGGTTCTACCATTGACCTTGTTGTAGGTCTCAGCCCTGAGGAGAACCTTACATATGTTCCTGATGTTGTCGGAATGAAGTACAGAAGAGCTTATGACGCTGTGCTTGACAACTCCCTCAACGTAACAGGTCTTATCTTTGACAAGAGTGTAAAGACATATAGTGACTCTCTTGACGCAGTCGTATACAAGCAGGGACCACTTGCATCAGATGCTCCGATCCTCAAGGGTGAGGGTGTATCTCTATACCTCTCAATTGATCCCGAAAAAATCAAGTAATTCCGTTTATGGTTGAAGAAAATCTCACAATTGACGAAGAGTTCGACAAGATCGAAGAGCTTGATGAAGAGAACGGAATGTTCGAGCATTTCCGTCTGAATGTCGACAAGGGCCAGACTCCTATGCGAGTTGACAAATATATGGCAACCCATCTTGAAGACACCTCCCGTCATAGAGTTCAGTGTGCGATCAAAAACGGATATGTCAGAGTAAACGAGAAGATTGCCAAGGCTAATCTCATCGTCCGTCCTGATGATGTCATCCGATTTGTTATGCCGTACAAAAGACGCGGCATGGAAATTCTTCCGCAGGATATTCCACTTCACATTGTGTACGAGGATGATGACCTTCTCATCGTAAACAAGCAGGCTGGTATGGTTGTGCACCCAGGACACGGTCACTTTGAGGGAACTCTTATCAATGCCCTAGCCTATCACCTTGGCATTTCACAAGGCCCTGAAGCGGAAGACGAGAGAATGGGTATTCTTGTTCACAGAATCGACAAGGACACTTCCGGTCTTCTGGTTGTCGCAAAGAATGATGAAGCGCAGCTCAATCTCGCAAAGCAGTTCTTTGACCACTCAATTGACAGAAGATATGTAGCCATCGTATGGGGTAACCTCAAGGATGACGAAGGTACAATTGATGCCAATATCGGCAGAGATCCTAATGACCGTCTGAGATATAGAGTGTATGATGATCCTGAGAAGGGAAAGCATGCCGTAACTCACTATAGAGTATTGGAGAGATTCGGATATGTGACTGTGATTGAGTGTAAGCTTGAAACTGGCAGAACTCATCAGATCCGAGTTCATATGAACTATATCGGGCATCCTCTTTTCAATGATGAAAGGTACGACGGAGCAGAGATCCGCAAAGGAACAATCTACGCAAAGTACAAGCAGTTCATAAAGAACTGTTTCGAGCTTCTCCCTAGACAGGCCCTGCATGCAAAGACCCTAGGATTTGTTCATCCGACGACAAAGAAATGGATTCAGTTCGACTCAAAGCTTCCAGATGATATGACAGCACTTATCGACAAGTGGAGAAAGTATTCATCCAACATGGTTGAAGAAGTTTCGAGTGACGAAAACGAATAATCATCTCAATTATTATATTAGGCTCAGGTTTTTCCCTGAGCTTAATTGTTTTTAGACTAGCCTTTTCTATCTTTATAGCCAACAATCACAATAATCATGAATCGCAGAATAATACTTACTATTGTTAGTCTACTTTGGACAACCTTATCGTTTGCTCAGTGGATGCCTGATTCTACTGTACAGGTTGTCGCATATTGGGAGCTGGGTGACAAGATGCAGTATCAGGTCAAGGCAAAAACTGTCAATGTCGACAAGGACGGTAAAGAGACAGTCTCCAAATCAAGTTCCGAGAAAAGAATCTTCGAAGTAATCGAACAGACAGATAACTCATATGTGCTTCAGACAACATATACTGATGTATTCGATTCTCAGATGAGTCTTAACCTTGGAATTGGTGCTGATATCATCAACGCGATATCTGAAGCGACTGTTCTAAAGACCAGAACCGACGAAAATGGAACAATAGAAGGTATCATCAATACAGAAGAGTCCAAAGCATCTCTTGACAAGATAATCGACCTCAGCATAGATGCTGTACTCTCAAAGTATGACAAGAAAGACCTTAAGGCTATGGGTGTAACAAAAGAAGATCTTGCCAATAACTACAAGCAGATGTTCTCAGAAGATGTCCTTTTGTCCACCTGCATGAGTGATGTCGCTCCTCTTCTTCAGTTCCACGGAGGACGATATGACATCGGACAGGAGTATACCGTAAAGCAGGATGTCGACAATGCTTTTGGAGGAACAGTCGAAGGTGATCTGACATTCTGGGTAGATATGGAAGACAGCGACTCTACATTTGTTGTAATGAGATCATATATGGAAATCGGCTCGGAGGAAATGATGCCATATATGATGACTGCAACTATCAATGCTTTGAAGCAGACTCTCTCAGGATCTGCATTGGAAGAAGCTGAGAATGCACTGAAAGAGCAGTTTGAGTCCTCTCATATGGAAGCGACCCTTAAGCAGTATACAACTACTGTAATCCATGCTGACACCGGATGGACAACGAACTGGTACTTTGACAGAGAAATCACACTATCGTCCGACAAGGGCATAGAACGCATTATTAAAGACTCTCAAGAGATTGAGATTGTCTTTGACGACGATGACGAATAAGTTTTAATGCTATAAACAACAATGCACTGGCTTCTAACCAGTGCATTTGTTTTTCTATAGTATCCAATCTGTCTTTTAAAACTTAAGGGCGAAACCTACTCCGTTTCCTGTAAATCCGACCGTATAAGACAATTCCTTTTCCGAGAGACCATTATTGTAGGCATTCCTGATGAGGTTGAGATTCTTAGTTGCCTTATGCGATATCACAGCACTGGCAATCATACAAGCACCTCCACTTAAAAGAGCAGACAATGTAGTACCTTTAAGTTTTCTTCTAGACCCGAATCTATCCCAGGTCGTATCAGCGTTTTCGTCGTCGATATTGCTATATACCATCTGATAAGAAGCAGCCCAAAGTGCACCCATACCCACAACTGTACCACCGACAATTAGAAGAGCTTTAGATGCTCCTTTTCTGTTCAACTCTTTCTTATACTGCTGACCCAAATCCTCACCCAGGACCTTGACCGCATCCTCACGGGCAAGCGGAGCACCACCAATATAGATCTTGCCTTTACCAACATAGTCTGACCGTACACCGGCCTGGTCCACAAACTGAGCCTTCACCTCAGCGCTGAATGACAAAGTGATAATGGCAATTGCTATGATCCTCAATAAGAGTCTATTCATATATATGATAGGTGTAATACTAGAATCTAAGAGCCAATCCTACGCCGTTTCCTGTAAAGCCGACAGAATAAGACAATTCTTTTTCCGAAAGACCCTTATTGTAGGCATTTCTAATGTTATTGATATTTTTAGTTGCACTATGCGACATCACAGCTCCAGTAATCATACTAGCACCTCCGGCGAAAATAGCCAGGAATCCCACACCTGCAAGGACACCTGAAGCATACTTTACTTCCCTATCCTCCCATGTGGTGTTACTATCTACTACCTGATAAGCAATACCAAGTGTTGCACCCACAGCCAAAGCTGAAGCACCAGCAATAAGAAGAGTCTTTGATGCTCCTTTTTTTATCAACGCATTCTTATACTGCTGACCCAAGTCCTCACCTAGGACCTCGACCGCATCCTGACGAGCAAGCGGAGCACCACCGATATAGATTTTGCCCTTATCGACATAGTCTGATTTTACACCGACCTGATTCACATACTGAGCCTTCATCTCAGTGCTGAATGACAAAGTGACAATGGCAATTGCCATAATCTTAAGTAAAAAATTCTTCATAACTGCTCGGATATTATTATTCAACATCGATTACATCGCAATTGCCCTCTACTCTCTGAAGAGGAATAGACTTCACAACCTTTACAAAGGCATAGAGATAGATTGCACAAAGGACAAATACACCAACATATACAGCAACTGGCATTACATCAAGCCAATTCTCCATCTCCTTTAAAGAATCAATCTGACCAAGTACTAGCGCAAGTGTATTGTTTGTAAAATGCATGAGCATTGTAAGCTTGAGTGATCCTGTCTTGTAGTATACATATCCAAACAAGCATCCAAGGATGAATGCAGGAACTGCCTGCCAAGGATTGAGATGGATAACTGCGAAGAACACAGCAGAGAAGATGATTGACTTTGTAGGTGACACATTGTTGTTAAGGAGTCCTCTAAGAACCTCACCACGGCAAAGCCACTCCTCAAAGAATGGAGCGAAGATAGATACGCTGAGGAAATTGAGGAAGAAGTTACCACCTGTCAAGCTCTCGAACATCTTCTGAAGGCTCTCTGGAATATCAGGCATAACAGAGCTGATAGCATCAGTCATGAATCCTGCAGCAAGAGTCGCAACTATAACAAGAAGCCCAAGTATAGCTCCACCAATCTTTCCGAAGTTATTGCTGTCCATTGCGACACCAGACTCGAACATCTCGTTACGAGAGCTCTTGTATCTGGCATACATCATAGGAGGGATGAACATGACCGGATATGATACGACCATGGCATACTCCTGTGCTGACTCCTGAGGTAGGAAAAAGAGGAATGGTACTGCTAGCACATTTCCGAGGAGAGCACCAAACAGGAACCAGAGCAAAATGTAGAATACTCCAGAATATGAAGGAACATAATGGTCAAACCCTGACAGAAGGTCATAGTTTGCCTTTACTTTTCTTTTAGCCATAACCTAAATTACTTCTTATAAAGAGGTGTTGGATATACACCCTGCTCTGCGAATTCAGCGAACTTTGCAACTACGCCTGGACGGTCTTCCTTATATGTAACACCGAACCAGCGGGAAGGTGTAGAAAGGACATCTGTCTTAGCCTGTCCGCTCTTGATCATGCAGTCTACAGCGTATGGGATATAGTACTCTGACTTAAGCTCTGATGAGTGAGCAGCAAGGAATGTCTTGAAGATTTCTTCGCTATTCTCGAAATAATCTGGCGTGAATCCCCACATGTTCATTGAACAGAGGTTCTTTGCATCAAGGACGATATGCTTCTCTCCTGTTACTGAGTTATCTCCATATACTACGCCATCTGCCTCCTTAGCGATGTTAAGATGCTCTGTCACATCCTGAAGCTGATTGTCTGCATCGTATGCACAGATACCTCTAGAGACACTACCTGACTCTGAAAGTGTATTGTCAAGTTCGAATCCTACGATTGCGTAGACTCCCTTGGAGTTCTCATGAGCCTTAAGCCACTCTGCGATAACCTTGAACGAGTCCTTTCCGTAGTAGTCATCACCATTGATGATAGCAAATGGTTCCTTGATAACATCCTTTGCCATAAGGACAGCATGTGCTGTTCCCCAAGGCTTCTGACGCTCAGGGTCTACTGGATATCCTGCTGGAATCTTATCAAGTTCCTGAGTTACGAACTGGAACTCAAGAGGAGTTCCGTCAACGCATTTAACGCCACTGTACTTCTCTCTGACAGTCTCTTCCATCTGAGCCTTGAAGTACTCTCTAACAATATATACAACTTTGCCGAAGCCTGCTGCAACAGCATCGTAGATAGAATAATCGATGATTGTTTCGCCGCTTGGGCCAAGTCCATCCATCTGTTTAAGTCCACCGTAACGGCTGCCCATACCGGCAGCTAAAACAAGTAATGTAGGTTTCATATTGAATTTTCGTGTTTGTTAGTGCAAATTTAACTAAATTTGTAGAGTTATCTATTTTAAACTGACAAATCTAGGATGGGAAAGCTCTGGGACATATGGAAAAAGAATAATAATGGAGAAATCAGCGAGGAGAAGAGTTTCTTTAGATATGCCATTATCTCCAGTGCCGTTTTTGTGGTGCTGGTAGGATTTGTCAATCATGACAATGTCATCAGATGGATTAGAGCAGGATTTGAAGTAAGGCACCAGAACAAGCAGATCGAGCTCTATAAGCAGGATATCCAGGAGATGGAAGAAACAATTGACGGTCTCAAGGGTAACCTGGATTCACTGGAGAGATTCGCCAGAGAAAAGTTCAAATTTGCCGAGCCAGGTGAGGATGTTTATCTGGACAACAAATAATACCAGATCCACATAAGAAAAGCATATAGCCACACAATCAAGACAACTTGAAAGTGTGGCTATTATCATGTTGAGCAGTCAAAAGACTAAAGCTTTCTAATCCAAATGTTTCTAAAGCTGATAGGAGCACTTGGGTCTCCGTGAGCCTGAAGAAGGATTGGGCCATCACCCTCTGCTGCTACTTTCGGGAATCCTATATATTCTGTAGTACCTAGGATTTCTGTGTGGTTCTGGACCAGTACACCATTATGGATAACGGTTACATATGGGCGATACAAATAGCTGCCATCTTCCTTATAAACAGGTGCTGTATAGATAATATCAAAGACATTCCACTCCCCTGGCTTACGCATAGCGTTCTTAAGAGGAGGTGTCTGCTTGTAGATACTACCTGCCTGTCCGTTAACATATGTCTCATTCTGGTAACTGTCCATAATCTGAATCTCGTACTTGCCCTGCATGTAAACACCACTGTTTCCTCTTGACTGGCTCTCTCCAGAAATGTTTGTCGGGATGTACCACTCAATATGAAGCTGATAGCTACCGAACTTCTCCTTTGTCTGGATATCTCCGGCTCTCTTATTTACAGTGAATACGCCATCATGAACATCCCACTTCGCTTCTCCACCTCTGGCACTCTCCCACTGGCTGAGATCCTTACCATCAAAAAGAATGATAGCATCACTAGGAGCTCCCTGAAGAGCATAATTACCTGGAGTAACAATTTCTGGCTGAGGAGTCCAGTACTCTGACATTCCTGGTCTCATAGGTTCCTGCTGAGGGTAGGTCTTAGCCTCCTGAGCATTTGAAACAGTAACGGCACACATTGCCGTAATTGTTGACAATAGGATCTTTTTCATATGAAGTCCGTTTAAATAAGCATCTTACAAAAGTAACATCACTGCAAATGTATAAAGGAAATAGCCCTGAAGCCAGAGTCTTCCTCTACTGTCTGTGCTAAGGACCGTCTCGAGAGGATTAGCCTCTGACATTTCCTTCAGCTTATCTTTATTAGGAAGATTGAATGTTGCAAACTTTGTCAACACCTCTCCATCATTAAACCAAGTAGCTCCACCGTTTGATCTATTAACTGTGATGAGAGTCTTGTAGTCTCCAAAATATGTCGATGTAAGAAGAGTCATCTTTGACTGGGCATCAAGACTCTTTTCTGACAGAAGAGACTCGTATGACAAAGGATCAGAAGCCACAACAAACAATGTCTTGAATCCAACTGCGGTTGCCCTTTCGATAAAAGATGCTACCCTAGCATAAGAGCTGGATGAAAGTCCATTAGGATTGTATGATGAGACAACAATCACATTACCCTCAATGATATCGTCATCTCTATAATGTCCTTCCGCATCTGTTATTGCAAAGTCAGCGATAGACTCGCTTGAAGCTGGGCCATTGGCAAGATAAGTCTCTGTCCTGACAAATGTCCAAGTTGAGTCAGGAAGTCTATCCAATGTGAATGATCCCTCCTGGCCATCCTTCTCGTAAATGAATGTTGCCATGTACTCCTCTGTTGGGAGAGCATCTTCCGGAAGAGCTGCCTTCACAGTTGCTCCTGGTTCAAACGGAGTGAAGTCAATGAACGGAATCGAAATAAGAGAGTAGAGAGTCAGGAAAACAACACTCAAACATACTATCAGCCATGGAACCCTCTGCTTAGCTGTCGTTTCATTGTCCTTTGGTCTGAACATCATTGCAAGAAGAGCCAGAAGGACTACATTCTTAAGGAAGGTCTGAATGTGGGTAAGGTGGATAGCCTCACCGAAGCATCCGCAGTCAAAGTGAGGGTTAACAATAGCAAAGATTGCTGTAAGGACTGTAAAGAATCCTGTCAGTGCAACTGCTACCAGCCAGGCAAGTTTCTTATAAACGCCGCTTATAAGAGCGGCTCCAGTAACGCACTCAGCTAGAGCCATGAAAATGGCTACAGGTTCTGCAATCACCTTCAAGAAGGCAACATGGAAGAACTTGAAATACTCAGACACTACAAGAGATGCTCCTACGGGATCTATCAGTTTGAAGGTTCCGGCAATAAAGAACACGGAGCCCACAATTACTGCACATAATCTTTGTAATCTACCCATCTGGTCTTAAGGTTTATTTGAGGACTGAATCAACTACGGCTTTCACCTTTGCAAAGATATCATCAGGAGGAAGCATGAATCCGAATTCATCAGAGCAGTCTACTCTAATGAACTTAGGATCCAGGGAGGCCTGCCTCTGGTAAATGCTTCTTACTTTCTTCTGGAACTCGATATCAGCTTCATGGATATCCTGACCACCTTCGAGGTAGTCTCTATCAGAGCCGTTTCTTTGAGAAGCAAGTTTCTTCTCCACAAATCCGATAGGAACATCAAGGAAGATATTGAGGTCAGGAACCGGAAGATCAAAATTACCGTATTCGGTATCAATGATCCATTTTCTTAAGGACTCTACTTCGTTCTCATCCTTAAGCTTTGCACACTGATAGGCGATGTTTGAATACACATATCTGTCAAGCAGCACTGTGTTTCCCTTCTGAAGCGCCTGCTTCATTTCAGGGGCAGCACCATGTCTGTCCTCTGCGAACAAAAGAGCGACAAGCTGAGGATGAACAGCATCATTTGAACCGAAATCTCCTCTTAGGAATCGGCTTATAAGGTCACCGTAAACAGGTGAATCATAACGTGGAAAGTGGATATAATCCAAATCTGGAGAAAGGCTCTCCAAATATGATCTGAGCTTTTTGACCTGAGTGGACTTTCCTGCTCCATCGAGGCCTTCAAGTACTATTAGCATAATAGTACAAATATATCCATTTTTTCTATTTTTGCAGTCAAAGCTTTAACTTTGGATTCCAATTAGACACTATAAGGGTAAGGAAATGTTTGGCAAAGAAAGAAGAATAGACATCATGGGAATTGTCAATCTGACAGACAATTCATACTTCGAATCAAGCAGATGTCTTGACAAGAGCGGGAACCCCGACCTAGAGAAGACCCTTTCCAGAATCGAGAGAATGATTTCGGAAGGAGCCACTATCATAGATATTGGAGCATGTTCAACCAGATCTGGATCTGACCCGGTCGGCAAGGACGAGGAAATCCGTAGACTTATCCCTACCGTTAGGACTATCAGGGAGAAGTTCCCTGATATCACAATCTCAATAGACACATACTTCTCCGATGTCGTAAGAGCCGTATACGATACTATAGGAGACTTCATTGTAAATGACATTTCAGCAGGTGAAGACGATCCGAAGATGCTCAGCACTGTCGGAAGTCTTGGCCTTCCCTACATCGCTATGCACAAAAGGGGCAATCCTAAGACTATGCAGAGTCTGACTGATTACTCCGATGTGACAAAGGAAGTCATAGACTACTTCAAAGAGTTCGAGACCAAGGCAGAGAATGCTGGAATAAGGGACTGGACAATAGACCCGGGATTCGGATTCGCAAAAACGATTGAGCAGAACTATGAGCTTCTTCGAGGCCTAGACCAGTTCAATCAGTTCGGACGCAGAATTCTAGTTGGAGTATCCAGAAAAAGCATGATTTACCGTTACTTTGGCTCAACCCCTGAGGAATGTCTCCCCGAGACTCAAGTCCTGCATCTGGAGGCTCTTCAAAAAGGTGCTGATATTCTTAGGGTTCACGATGTTCTGCCTTGCGCCCACACTGTTGAGCTTTACAAAAACTTTTTGTAAATTTGCGACTTAATCTTTTAACAGAATGAGCACAAATTCACTTCTTGCAGTTACACCTATTGACGGTAGATATGCTTCAAAAACAGAAGCACTTAAAGCATATTTCAGCGAGTTCGCACTTATCAAGTACAGAGTAAGAGTAGAGATCGAGTATTTCATCGCCCTTTGCGAGATGCCACTCCCTCAGCTTGCTGATTTTGACAAGACACTCTTCCCTAAGCTTCGTGCAATCTATCAGGACATGACTCCTGAGCAGGCACAGGAAGTAAAGGACATCGAGAAGATCACAAACCACGATGTCAAGGCTGTTGAGTATTTCATCAAAAATCACTTCAAGGCTCTTGGAATCACAAAATGGCAGGAGTTCGTTCACTTCGGTCTTACTTCTCAGGATATCAACAACACTTCTCAGCCACTTATGCTTAAGGAGGCTCTCGAGGAGGTTTACATGCCTGCTCTCTATGAGATCAATGACACATTGAAGGCAATGGCAGAAGAGTGGAAGGAGATTCCGATGCTTGCCAAGACTCATGGTCAGCCAGCTTCTCCAACTAGAGTTGGCAAGGAGTTCAATGTATACACAGCTCGTCTTGATGAGCAGATCCGTCAGTTCAAGCTTTTGACTTACCCTGCTAAGTTCGGTGGTGCTACAGGTAACATGAACGCTCACAAGGTTGCATTCCCTCAGTACAACTGGGTAGAGTTCGGCAACAAGTTCGTTGCTTCACTTGGTCTTCAGAGATCATTCCCTACTACTCAGATTGAGCACTATGACAACCTCGCTGCAATCTTTGACTGTCTCAGAAGAATCAACACAATTCTGACAGACCTTTGCCGCGACATCTGGACATACATCTCAATGGAGTACTTCAAGCAGAAGGTCGTTAAGGGAGAGGTAGGTTCTTCAGCTATGCCTCATAAGGTTAACCCTATCGACTTCGAGAACGCAGAGGGCAACTTCGGTATGGCAGACGCAGTTCTTACATTCCTTTCTATGAAGCTCCCTATCTCTCGTCTTCAGAGAGACCTTACAGACTCTACTGTTCAGAGAAACATCGGCGTTCCTCTAGCTCACGGCCTTATCGCATTCGCATCTCTTAAGAAGGGTCTTGGCAAACTTATCCTCAACGAGGCAGCCATCCATGCTGACCTTGAGAAGAACTGGGCTGTGGTTGCAGAGGCTATGCAGACAATCCTCAGAAGAGAGGCTTATCCTAACCCTTATGAGACACTCAAGGCTCTCACAAGAACAGGTTCTGCAATTGACGAAAAGACAATCACAGACTTTATCGATGGTCTCGATGTAGATGAGAGCATCAAGGAGGAGATGAGAGCAATCACTCCTTGGTCTTACACAGGATTTTAATTC
Source organism: Bacteroidales bacterium (assembly GCA_024402125.1). Classification (GTDB taxonomy): domain Bacteria; phylum Bacteroidota; class Bacteroidia; order Bacteroidales; family UBA932; genus Cryptobacteroides. The sequence continues at coordinate 2,186 of JAKSJT010000045.1, read as the reverse complement.
GAAATCAATATTTCTGAAGAGGTTGGCTGATGTCAACCTCTTTTTGTCATTCATTGTGGTTGGGATTTTAAAAAGGAATAGATAAAATCAAGTAGTAGGAATATTTCGAAAGTATTCACATTTTAATTACATTTGTACACATATGAGCAAAGAGCAACTTGATTTTGCGACATATTGCATTGGACTTCTATCCAACCACTTGCATCGTTCCCAGAAGGATATTTTTAACCTTTTGGAAAAGTCGGGTGTTCTCATGAATTATATAGTCCCTTGCTATTATGTACTTCATACTTTAAGTCGGAAATATCTCGAAGAAGATTTAACCGAATGTTTAAGAGAAAAAGGCGCATTAGTATGATACTATACTATACCATTCATCCATGGTCATAGTCAGAGAACCTATCTGCACCTGCAGATATGGAAATGACAATAGTCAATTTGACATAGTGGAAGGTGGAATAGCAAATGACAGGATATTCAGGACCATTGATTTATATTTTTCTGGAAACATAACAAAAGAAGAGGCTTTAAACAAACTAAAAAAAGAAGAGCCTAATCACCAAATATGTTTTCGAACCGAAAAAGCTTTATCACTGCTATAATTTAAAGAATCAACTGTTTTGTAGCATGAATGACTTAGCTAAACAAAACATACTCCAAGCCAAATATGCGCGCATAATAGAAATCATTTCTGAAAAGATGGAGATTTCTATTATTGACGCAATGTCATTGTTCTACAATTCCAAGACTCTCGAACTCATCCAAAATGGAATTGCCGATTTGCATTGCAGAAGCGACAAGTATCTAGCAGATGAGGTCATCCTCGAAATGAGTCAAACGGAGATAGGAAAATAATTCTAAACGAACAAAGGCTGCCAGTTTTTCTGACAGCCTTAATTATAGTCGCTAGATCACATGGAATCCCTCAAGCTTCATATCTGCAATTGTCTTTGCATGGCCTTCCGCATCAACATATCCAAGGCACGAAGAAAGAAGATGGACATTGTATCCTGACTTCTTCAAGTCCTTGCAGGTGTTAAGTACGCAGAACTCCGTTGCGATACCGCAAACATATACGTTCTTTATATCCATAAGATCAAGAACCTCAGACAAACTCTGTCCTGCCTCATTGACTCCTTCGAATCCTGAATACTGTTCAGTAGTCTTGTCCTCTCCCTTATAGAATGTGAACTCTTCCTTTGCATGAGGAGCGAGAGCCTCGTGGATCTCGGCACCGTGAGTTCCAGCCACACAGTGTGGTGGCCATATTCCACCCTGAGGCTTGAAAGAGCAGTGATCTTTTGGATGATGGTCACAGACAAAAAGGATCGGGAATGTGTCATGGATACCGACCTGGTCTGTATCACTTCCTTCTGTCATCTTGTCAATGAACTTCAAGGACTCCTGAGCTGCAGTTTCCGCATTAAGACATGCAAGGGATCCGTCTATGAAGTCATAGAGAAAATCCACAACTACTAGTGCTGCATCTTTCATGGTCAAATAGTTTTTAGGGGTGGGTTAATTAGTCGATTGAGAACTCATCAATCTCCTCATTGATTCTCTTGAGCATTCCGAGCTTGAGGTCACGAAGATCCTCAGAGATATCTACCTTATAGTAGTGAGGATTGATAAGACGTCTTTCAGATGGGCTAAAATGGTTGAGCGTATCATTGTAGTAAGCCTTCTTCTCCATAAGGGTATGTGTAGGAGCTACTCTTACACCATTTCTAATAACTTCAACCTGAAGTGGTCTGAATGAGTATGAATCAGGCTCGAATGTCTTATACTTGTAACGGTCCTGCTGATCGTAGGCAGTGAACTTCTCACCTGCCTCAATCTTCTTACTGATAGAGTCACCACGAAGACATGTGATATCTGCCTCATAGAGCTCACCGTAATCAGCATCCTTTGTTGTCAGTCTATAAGTGATCTGGAATCCAGGGTTAATAAGCTTAATTGAATCCTCTGAACGCTTAAGAACAGGATTTCCGTCAATCTGAACAAGCTTGTACACGTTACCGAAACAAGGAGCTGCCTTACTTGTTGCAATTGCATCACCTACACCGTAAGAGTCTATCTTTGCACCCTGCCTCTCAAGGTCAGTGATAAGATACTCGTCAAGAGAGTTTGTAGCAAAGATCTTACACTTTGTAAGTCCGTGCTTATCCAGAATCTTTCTAACCTTG
>JAKSJT010000449.1 GCA_024402125.1 Bacteroidales bacterium | reverse complement strand
GTAATTCCGCTGTTTAATCAGAACCTAGATATGGCTCAGGATTGTCTCATAAAGACCCTTGAAGTAAATTCCATCTATCTTCGTCAGATCAGCATATGTGGACATTGCCTGTTTATATGTTTTATCCGCTTTCTTGATGAAATTCTGTTTAAAATATATGTTTGCAAGTTGCCTGGTAATTTCAGCATGCTTCCCGGCCTTAGCGCTCTGTGATTTCCACTCCATTTCATCATACACAGCCAGCGCTTCTGAATACAGCCTCTCCGCCTTGCCGTAGTAGTACGTCTTGTAGTAGTACCATCCATAGTTGACAAGAAAATTCGCAAATTTCCCACAATATTGTTTGTGTTCCAGAGTCTTCATTCGGAAGAAATCTACAAACTTTTCAAACCTGTCGGATATTCTGTCTATCTGATTATTTTGGGTCAGAAAGAAGATGTATTGTGTCATAGTATCAATGTAGATACTCTCCCATTGTGGATTACCTTTGGTGTAACGCAGTATTGTCTCGAAATTTGATATACATAACGACAACCATCCTGGAGCTTTTTCACTTGTATCAAGTTTGATTCTCAGCCGCAATTCATTGATATTATTTGACGCTGCATTATTATATACAGACACCATGGACACGTTATGAGCCAATTCATCGGCAATGATTTTGGGGTCAAGCAGAAATTTGGCCTTCTCGTTCTCACCTTGTTCAAAGTACTCAATTGCCTGTCTGAGACGTTTGCTACTGACCGTATTGCTCATTGAAGCAATCGCGCTAGCGGTGTCCATCAAATCTGCACCTTTCTTTTCCAGCTGCTTTATCAACCTTTCCCTGTCAATTTTCTTCTGCTGTATCAGTGCACCTAAGACATCGTTCGGAGTTACATTTTGAATGCTTTGGAGTTGGATTATTTCATTTTCAACAGATTCTATCGAGGAGAGAATCTCCCTATATGATTCGTTTTTCTCAGCGAATGGAATGGCAGTAAGATCGGCGATAATCTCTTCTCCAAGCACAACCTTGGACTCCTCTATTTTTGCTTTCTCGGTGCCTTCAACCTGCATCACCTGCATCAGAATCGAGAACTTAATACTATCCTCGCTGAAATATCTATTAACGAAATGGCCAAGCTCATCGCATAGATGCTGTTTGAATCTTGTCAGTTCCTCCTCGGTGGTCTCCCCTTCCCCAAGGTCTTTGAAATAGATAAACACCTTCGGACTTTTCTTGGTGCTATATGCCTCATTCGCTTTCTCTACGCCATCAAAAGACAGTTTATCCGCTTCTTTATGGAAGAGAGCAACAAACATATCGCTTTGAACGGCATCTGACAGGTCGTAGTCTTCACAGTCCCAGAGTTCAATCGATATTCCCTTGGGGTTGTTCACCGTATTGAGCTGACGAACAAGGTTTCCTATGACATTCTTGTCCAATGCCAGTTCCTCAGAACAGGTTATGTATAGTTTTATTGTTCGCATGTCAATCTTGATACTCTGGCTATTTTGAAACGTCCTAGTCTTATCTCATCACCTTCTTGTCGGAAAGAAACCTGTTCCAGAGGGAACCTTTCAAGAAGTTTTCGAGTAAATATATATTTGATATCATCATCCGTCCTGAATTTTCCATTGTCAAATCCACCGGG
>JAKSJT010000448.1 GCA_024402125.1 Bacteroidales bacterium | reverse complement strand
GATGGGAGTAACTCCATCTGGCGGAAACGCTCTCTTCTATAACAAGCAGAGTGACATACCCAATTATTCCAGTAGAACAGATCTGATGATTGTTCGAACGGAAAGCACGTCCAATTATCATCCTCAATATTACTTGGGCAGAAGGAGTGATCTGGCTATCAATGCTTCATCAAATGTCTCTGTTGGATTTGATTATGGCCAATCAATATCTGCCTCTGTTCCGAGTGAAGGGCAGTTTTTCTTTTCGGAAGGACTAAACGAGCATGACTGGAAGGTTATGAAGAAGAAACGCATTACTCGGTTTACTGGACATCGGATAGAAAAGGTAGAAGATAAGTATACTTTGTACGCGAATTCCCAAGAGGGGTACTTCCCACACGACATGTTCTATAAATGCGGCTGCTTGCAATCCGTAATCCTACCCCGTGGATTGCGAGTTAACTATACCGTAATTGACGAGACTTCCAAGGTGAAGTACAACATTCCAAGTGACGAAATAACAATTCTATTCATCAGGAAGAAGTTTAGAAACCGCAGATATTACCCAGAGTACTTAGGATCATATGGGATAGAACGGAAGAAATGTATAACAGGTGATTCTGCCAAAAGTCTCATAAGTGCGTTTAAAGATCTTTCTCCCGCACAGGCAGATACAGGATACAAGATGGATGCTCGAGCGAGTTTCTATGTTGAATATTCAAATGGTCATGACCCAGAACACTACTATTTAGGCCTGGACGAGAAATATATCCAAAAAGGAGAACACAGCGGTCAGTATTATGAGATGAGCGATAAGTTACGGTCCGAACTGCGGGAAATAGGGATATTATGATACAGGAATTCTCCCGAGAAGAGTTCTTCCTATTTTGACTTCCAAAATATGGCAGGAATATGATTTTTGCACTCCCATTCCATTCTTTTCAATAGAGACAGCTTTGCTCCCGTCAACAGTAAAGATGGTGACACGGAAGGTGCGGATGTAATCCTTGTCTTGCATTTAGAACTAGTCGGAATGAGACCCCGTGCGAATAAGGGTTATGAGTTTATTGTCATATTGCCGAGTAGCCTGAATATTATAGCTCATACATGTGCTTCTTGAAATCGTCCATTGAGGTGAATGTAGTCACTTTTCCCTCTTCGGCCTCCTTCATGGCCTTCAGCGTTGTGGCATTGACGGAACTTTCTGTTGTTTCGTTTTCCAAGAGACGCTCTGCCAACCACTTCCTATTTCTTTTGCTCAATGACAATGTTTGAATGTATTGCCATAGGCTTTCAATCTGTATGGTACTCATCTATGTGTTTTATATATGTATCTAATTTCTATTTACTGATATACACCTACGGGCAACCTATTTCGGCAATGCAAAAGTACAAGTATTTCATCTTTGCACCAAATCTGCGGGGCTAAATCAAGCAAAAATCACTTTTTTTGAAAAAAAGTTGCGTTTTTCGGTAGCGAAATCGTACCTTGCGTGTTATTATAGGTAGAAAGGACAAAAATGTGAAGTTAGCAATGAGACGATTCATCACCATCACCTGCACCCTGCTGCTCTGCCTGGCTACCCACGCACAGCGCATCACGGCCTCGTTCCAGGGCACACCGCTGCCCGACGTGCTGGAGAGGCTGAACATCCTACAGCACG
>JAKSJT010000447.1 GCA_024402125.1 Bacteroidales bacterium | reverse complement strand
GGGTCGAAATGCTCCCTTACAATAGCTGTAGCTTTTGCTGACAGCATGGGAATCTTCGAATACTCGATTTTAGGAATGCTTATCATCACTAACTATATGCGTTTAAATTACTTCGCAAAAATACGAAATAGATTTAAATATCTAAAGAATCAGTATGTCCTGGCTGATACATGGCATGGTATTCCGGTTGCACCTGTTATTGGTGCAAGTTCGACGTATATAAAGCATTCGGAAGACTTCTTTTCTCCAAGTACTGATTCAATGCTATGCAGGTTCTCAATTATAAAAATGCCGTTATCGGCGCATTTCTGATCAGCGGGAGTGTGCTCAGCGTGTCTTCTCACTCCGGCAAAGTCAATGCCTATAAGAGCGATACGCTTTTCTATGAGTTTGTCTATGAGTTCGTATGACAATGTCGGATGATTGTGCCGGTAGCTTTCACTTCCGTACTCGTATCTATCCTGTATTCCGCTATAGAAGCCGACTAGCATTCCTTGTCCTAGTAGGCTCATGTCTATGTCAGAGGAAGTGATTTCTCCATCTCCAGCAGAGCTGACATCAAAGAAGATACCCTTCAGCCTCAACTTATCTCCCGGAAGGCTCTTGTCCATTATGTCAAAGTGGGTTCCTACGTGGCCAGAGAGGCTGGAACTTTGCTTCTGCTCTTCAGAAAGAGGCATTGTCAGGTCGATTATTTCAGAGGGCTTCTTATAGACATCGAGCTTAAAGTATCTTCCTCTAATATACAACTCGTAGCCAATCCACAGGATAAGGTATCCGTTAGTGAATATGTCATAAATAAGGCTGTATGGGTCAGGAAGACCAAATAGACCTTTAATGCACCAGAGGATAATGTCCAGAATAAACAGAATGTCCCATATCTTCTCCTTGTCTGAGAAGTCAATGAAAGCATCTGTTGAGTCTGTAATTGTGACAACTGCCTTTGACTGGAATATCTTCAGGATACTCTGTATTGTTATCTCGAAGGTCCCGTTTGGAAGTTCCATATTGAGAACTTCGGACTGCATCAGGCAGACCCTTTTACCTCCAATGAGTATGTAATGAGCTAGAGTGGGGGACAGCTTTGATTTTTTCTGAGTGATTCTAAGAAGTCCCATTGCCTGTCTGATTAATTGGTGATTATGATTCTCTAACGACTTGGGACGTACAGGTATTCCTTGTCTTTCTCTGGACTGATGAGTTCACGGGATACGGCCATCGCCACAAGTTTCGCTAAGATAGAGAATGTTTGCTCACATGGCAAATATTTCAGGATTTCCTCACAGAAAATGATGAACAGATCGTCCATCTGCTCCTCTGTAGTATCCTCGTCAAAATATAGAAGACAGCTTGCCGAGAGCTCAATCAGCATCTGGAATTTCTTCTCATCGCTGTGGTCTTTGTTAAGGACTATGAAAAGAACATCTCCGCATGCATAGATGCCGCCCTCGAACCCTTTACATCTGTCAAGCTCCAGGACATAGATACCTCTTGTTTCAAGGTACTCCCTTAGAGTTAATCCGGACCGGATGATTTCCCGGACAAGACTATAGATGTCAGATTCCTTTTCGATAATTGTTCTCTTGTGGGAGACTGCTTCCATGTCAAGATCCAGATAGAGTCTTCTGAAATTGTATATATACTGCAGAAGTCTGGTCCTTGATGAAGACGACAGGTCTCCTAGAGTCATTTCCATGACGGGCACAGCAATCGTCGGGTCGGTAA
>JAKSJT010000446.1 GCA_024402125.1 Bacteroidales bacterium | reverse complement strand
TAGAGAAGAGCAGAAGACACATGGCAAGGCAAGGCTATCCAACATGATTAAGTCAGGTAGTGAACTTAAGGTATTCACAGTTCAGCAGAAGGATCTGAAGAAGTTTGCGAAGGAGGCCAAAAGATATGGTGTGCTCTACAGCATCCTTAGAGAAAAAGGTAACGAGGACCCGAATGCTGCAATAGATATTATAGCGAGGGCTAACGATGCACCAAAGATTACACGAATTGTTGAGAGATTCAACCTGAGTACAGTGGACAAGGCATCTGTGGTCAGAGACATGGAGGCAGAGCGAAACCCGGCTTTGGCAAAGACAGGAAACGAACCTCAGTCTTTGCGCAGCTTGAACAAGGTCGAAGATATCCCTACGGATAAAGAAAGGAAGCTTTCTGTACGTGAGGAAATTGCAAAGTATCGCGCTGAGATGAAGAAGGAACAGGGTAGAACGACTCCCAGAGGAGATCTTCCAGGCAGAGGAAATGTACGAAAGCCTGTTAAGGCGCCGAAGAAAGTAAAGGAGAGATAGGATGTGCAAGGATATGTATGTGCTTACAATTGATGAGGATACACAGGGTCTCATCATAAATGCTCTCCTGAAACTGCGCGAAGAAAAACTGCAGGAGGGTATGGATGTCGGATGGATAGGAGATGTGATTGTTGATGTCTGCAATGCGCCTAAGCGTAAAGGAAGGTTCGTAGGTGAGAGTCATGAAAGATAGCAACGATATTTTAAGAATCGTGCTTCAGAGAATAACCAATTGGGTAGGAGAGAATACACTGCTTGCGATTGTCCTTGCAGCTGCTTCAGTTATTTTAGCTGTTAGCTACTATTATGCCACAAAGAAAAACTATAGGCGTGGTGAAGAGATGGGCTCAGCCAGATGGGGCAGAGCTAAGGAACTTAACAGAAAGTATGCTTCAAAGGATGGAGTAAACAGTAAGCTTCTGACACAGAACGTGAGAATGGGACTTGATGGCAGAAAACATAGAAGAAACCTTAACGTTCTTGTATGTGGAGGCTCTGGTGCAGGTAAGACCAGGTTCTATGTAAAACCTAATCTTATGCAGGCAAAAACATCCTTTGTATGCCTTGATCCAAAGGGTGAGAACTGTAGAGCAGTTGGCGGTCTTCTTAAAGCGAAAGGATATGAAGTAAGAGTACTTGACCTTATCAACATGGAGAAGAGCCATTGTTACAACCCCTTTGTTTATCTTAAGGATGACAATGATGTGCAAAGGCTTGTGACAAACTTGTTTAAGAGCACAACACCACAAGGTTCTTCTCGTTCCGATCCATTCTGGGATACTGCAGCACAGATGCTTCTTCTTGCGCTTATATTTTACTTGAAATATGAAGCGCCTGAAGAAGAACAGAATTTTGCAATGGTAATGGAAATGATTCGTGCTGGCGAGATTCAGGATGAGGAAGGTGGGGATTATAGTCCACTAGATAGATTGTTCAATAATCTATCACAGAGGGAACCAGACCATATTGCATATAAGTACTACAAGGCATATCACTCTGGTTCAGCCAAGACACTTAAGTCTATTCAGATTACTCTCGCAGCTAGACTTGAGAAGTTCAATCTTGAGAGTCTTGCATCACTTACAATGACAGATGAACTTGAGCTAGATAGGATGGGTGAGCGAAAGACTGCACTCTTTGCGTTGATACCTGATAACGACACGTCTTTCAACTTCCTGGTATCACTACTCTAGACACAGCTTTTCCAGCTGCT
>JAKSJT010000445.1 GCA_024402125.1 Bacteroidales bacterium | reverse complement strand
TGTTGTCATACTCTCAAGAGAATCCATCAAGCTTGGTGATTGGACTATGCTGAAATTGCCGATGGGACTAATCCTGAGGAATTGTTTCATGGATAGCCTCTATGCCATCTACCTCGCATCACTCGATGAAGCTCAATTTGAGGAAGAAGTAACCGTACTCAACAAAGACTATGCATGTTCGTTGCCTTCACGCAAAGATGTATGGATTGATAAAGCACACGAGCTTGGGATTGACGTTTTAGAATATTGGTATGACGATATGATAGTTGATCATTTCAATCAGTATCTTAAAGAATATCCCATAGAACCAAACATCGTGTGGAAGGATAAGTTCTTACATAATTCTGATATCAGAGAGTCTCAGTCAAAGAATAGAATAAGTATTGACAGTGAAAGTCGTAAACTGATGGAACATGAGAAGTTTGGATCTGTTGTCAGAAGCATATTCAGTTATTACAAATACTTCTCACAGTACGAACACTTTTCTGAACATGCCCATGGTGACACCCTAGCTCCATTCTATCAAGACAATGTTTCATTTCCTGCAGCTATAAAGGCATTGAGCAGAGCGGTCAAAACTATTCTAGAACAAGTAGAATGCGGATTTCTTCATGACAAGATTCAATAAAGAGCAAACATTACCAATGACGTACGATACACTCAAATATTTTGAATCAGAGATTAAGGAGATTCTTGACGATGTTCTTGATGCTGTCAAATCAAAGAGCTTTCCTGATTATTGTCTACTTCTGGCACATGCTGGTTATCAATACGAGAACGAGGGAACATTTCTTTCTCCGTATGTAATTCATAGCCGGTTGGAGATCAATCAAGACTATACTCGTCAAAAGTTTCTTGTGTTTTATCTCAATCAATATGCCACATTATTGAGAGAGAAAATCTTCATGGATGATGAATACAAGGAATATGACTTGAATATACAAATGATGATTTATGCTCAGATATGGGAATCACATTTGTTCTTGAAGACTCTCAAACGTATAGCAGATATTCTCAATGGAAAACCATACGAATGGAAAATCCCTTTTGAACAGGCTACAAGGAAGGATCCTTCAAAGATTGTATCAGTTCCGAAGGCAAAGTTCATTCAAGAGCAGATACTCACACCGATGAACACTGGACATCAGAAGATGAGCAACCTCCTGAACTCACTTTATGATAGCCAGTTTAGAAATGACTTTGCTCATGCATCCTATTATATAGACTTTAGCACAGGCCAAATCATCTCACAAAATAGCGAGCGTTACAGAACTAATCAGTCGATCAGTTTCCTTGATTGGGAAGATAAGTTCATTTATACGGTAATGTTGTCATACCATCTTTCTAAAGCAATACACGAAAGAATGGGTAATTTTTTGAGAGACTATCCTGATATAAAAGAAGTAGAGGTTAAATGGCCTTCTTACAAGGAGCCCGGTAAGATTCATAATCTAACGCTCTATCCACTACAGTTAGAAAGAGGCGTAGAGTTTTGCTTTAGAAAATAAAAGGAACTTTCTCATACTCTCTTTCAACGACATGCTGGCAGCTATCCCTCTGTGGATAGCGAGAGTTGGAGCCTGTCCTGAGCCTGTCGAAGGGTACCTCTCAGCCTGTCCTGAGCGAAGTCGAACTCGCTTTAGCTAGTCGCGAGACCGGTAGGCGAGTCCGGAGGATGCGAAGCACAAGGATACTAATCGCTACACATTCGTAGCACATTATTATATATTATAATCGTGGA
>JAKSJT010000444.1 GCA_024402125.1 Bacteroidales bacterium | reverse complement strand
ACATGAGACGCATAAGTCTAAGCGTCCTTTCTACTTTTGGCTGCTCCATATGGGTGGGATTTACTTTTCGCAGTATAAATATACGAAAAATCCCGACTCTGTGTCAAATGTCGTCACAAAATCGGGATTCTTAATGGACTAATCTTCATCGTCATCTTCAAGAGACACGACATTGATGTTTACATCCACATCTGCCATGCAGGCACCTCTGTCCCGCGCGTAGCCACGGTATTCACTGATGATTTCCTTGCACCTTCTGCCAAGGCCGTAGACTTTCATTGACTCAAGATCAGTTTCTCCTCTGGAAAATGCCTCTGCGATTCTCTGATACTGTCTTTCGGAAACCTCGAAGTCTTCTGGATCCATTTCCCATCCGCCATGACCGTGAGATTCACCGTCTGTACCTGTTATCTGTACCTGGATTGTTCTCATTGCTGAAGTTGTAGTATTAGTCTTTGTTCGCGATACGTATGTATGGGAGTCCAGGGCCGAGGACAACGCTGTCCTGAGAGTAGAGTTCTTCTCCCTCGGAAAGGTCCTTAGCGAGTTCACTCGCAGGGGTGTCCCACTCCTCGACATCTGTTGTTCCTGAGATACCACCGCCGCACATCGGGCTGTCCACACCTTCTTCATAGATGATGTCTCCTTTGGAGATACCCAGTGTGACCTCGCCTTTGAAAGGGGAGAAACCATCGATTTCCACTTCTGCCGCTGAGCAGTATCCCGTAGGGATGATCATGACCTCCTGGTCGAGCTGTTTCTGGCTGAGAGTCTTGAGTGTGTTGAGTAGGTCGCGAAATGTTGCCATAATGCTTTGCGTTTGATGTTAGTTTTCTGTTCTGATTATGATAGTTGCCGGGAAGCAAGGGGCATCCATCTCGATGGTGCGCTTACCTCTCACATAGTAGTCGCTTCTGGATCCTACGACCTTGACCTTGGTCGCTCCGTCATGAAGAACCCTGTGGAGATTCTGGAGGCAGCCCTCGTAAGGCTGGAGCATAGGTTCGTGGTCGAACTTGAATGAGCAGTCAATACTCTCTTCGTCGATGATGCGGTCAACTTCCGCTTTTGTGATACGCTGTGATGCTACGACGCTTGGCCTGCAACGCCATGGTCTTCTTGGTCCGCAAGGAGGAGGGCACATAATATACCGGTGTTAAGTAAAACAAAATTGTACCGCCAGAGGATGTCTTTCCTTCTGACGGTACAAAGGTATTTTCTAATTGTGCAATGATTCTGCACAATAAATTGCGTGACTTAGAAATACTATATAAACCGGATCTTTCCTGTAAGGAGCTGCTGCATCATGCCTTGCTTAATGGATTCGTACTTGGCTTTCTTGGTTTCAAGCGATATAATTTCATCGTCTAGTGATGTTAGGACTGATGCAATAGCTTCTTGCTCACTTGATGACGGAAGGTAAATCAATTGTTCTTTCAATTTTTCTTGTGACATGGTTGGGATTGTGCTACCACCAGTTATGGCTAGAACTCTATCTTGAAAAGAAGAAAACGCAAGGATATAATATAGGAATACATTATTGCATTTGAAATCCTTTAATACTACGAACTGTGGGTTTATTGTGGCTTTTTCAATAAGACCTTTGACGATTGCGCATTTCCCGATTGATGCTGTTTTGCAAAACAATATATCGCCGTTATATACTTTAATCTCTGGAGATTCTTCGTACTTTTCGTAACTAATGTAGTCGCAATTAGAGTTATCAAGAATCTGATTATGAATG
>JAKSJT010000443.1 GCA_024402125.1 Bacteroidales bacterium | reverse complement strand
CCATTGCCGCATATTGAGACCTGTAAGAGAGTGTTGCAACGGACTGGACAGGCACCTTCTTATGATTCTCAATCGGAAAACGGAACTGCACCTGACTGGAAATGAAAGACTCAATGCTGACCTTATCTCCAAATATATCCTTCTTGTATTTTTCAAGGTTTTCAGAAGAGATAGAGAACAGTTCGGTCTCCTGAGCATTAAGATCAGAAGAAGAGAAAAAGACTTTGGAGGTCTTGTTAGCTCTTCCCTGCATTTTAAAGACATCCAGTCCACTACCGTGACATCTCGCAGTAATAACGGTTGAGTTGGACGACTCTTCCGAGTGTCCTTCGAGGTTGCTGACAGCAGTCACAGAGACGCTAACAACTGAATACACATCCAAAGAGAGGTTATATAGGAGCCATATACCAAATGCCAACAGGAGAGAAGTCACAAAAGTTGTAACATCTCTCCTGCTAATATTCAGGATGCCTTTAAGTTTTCCGAAAAGACGGCCCATAATCCTCAATTATGGATGAATTACTGCTGCTGAGCCTGTGAGAAGTCTTTTACGAGAGAGCTCTTGGCAACACGAAGCTTAACATCTCCGTCAACCTTGATAAGAGCTGTATTGTTGTTGTCATCAACAGAATCAATAGTACCATAGATACCACCGATAGTCACAATCTTATCGCCCTTCTTCAAACTGTTACGGAAAGCCTCGAGTTCCTTCTGCTGCTTACGCTGTGGACGGATCATGAAAAGCCACATAACAGCGAAAATAAGGATCATCATAATCCAGAATGAAGCAGCGCTTCCGCCAGCACTTGCTGCTGTTGACTGAAGAATTGTTGTAAGTGTAATCATATTTCTAAAAATTAAAATTCGAGTAAGTAATACAAATCTAATCAAATATCCTTAAAAATGAAGTCTAGAGAATACCCTTTCCACTCTTTACGACTTCTCCTGCCTTAACCATTTCCTGGATAAGCTTGTCAAGGATACCGTTAATGAATGAGCGGCTCTTTGGAGTTGAGTAGAACTTGGAGATCTCCACATATTCATTGATGGTTACCTTAATTGGAATCTGAGGGAATGTCTTAGCCTCAGCAAGCCCAAGCACGATAAGGCACATGTCAATAGTGTAGAGTCTGTCCTTGTCCCACTTGTACTTTGTTTCATCAATCTTGGCAACTGACTCGGATACCTTCTGGAAATAGGTCTCATATCCGGCGAAAGCATTTCTAAGAAGCTTTACGACAAACTCCTTATCACTGTCAGCATCCTTTCCGGAAGCCTTGAGGATATCGCTCTGATAAAGAGGTGGCAGATCCCATCTGTTCTTTGACACAATACTCTGAAGAGTCTTGCAGCAACATGTAAGAGCATATGCAAGATCATCAATCCAAAGAATAGAAATCTCTTCAAGGATTGATTCAAGAGCTGCGTTGTCCTCGAGTTCCTCTTCGAACAATCTTATGAAGAGTTCAGCATCTTCCTTGATGCTGCTCTTCTCTGAACTCATGTACTTCTGGAAATAATCCTTTGAACGAAGTGTATCGTAGAGGGTTCTAAGAAGCACATCATACTGTTCCCATGAAAGTTTCTTCTTTGAGAGAAGCTTCTGGAAATCAGGGTCCTGCTCAAGGAGCTTAGATATTGCGTTGTTTACGAACTTCAGATTTGGATTGAGTTCCTCCTGAGTTGGATTGAACTTGTTTTTAGCTGCTTCAATTCTATTTGAAGCCTCAGCAGTGAGTGCCGGAATGAGGGCAAGCAT
>JAKSJT010000442.1 GCA_024402125.1 Bacteroidales bacterium | reverse complement strand
TTACTGCTATTTCAGCAGCTTCAAGACCGTGTGCCTCTCCATAACCTTTCCTTCGTTATCCATAACAGGGGTAGCACGCACATTTTGTACAAAAGTACCAATAAGCACTGAAAATCAAGTTTCGTTCCTCAAAATAGTCCAATAAGGAATTAGGATATCCTGCTACCGCATGTGCGCGAAAGAAACGTGATTGGTTTGAACGCGTAAACTTTCTGCAAAGATACTCATTCCTTGGATGCTAACAAAGTTATTCGGTTATTTGGATGCAAAAGATCCTGTTTGCTTTTCGTCTTCAGCTGTTTTGACGGCGTAAAACGATTGAGTTTGATTACCGCCAAATAAGGTGGTAAAATTTGTAAAAGTGGTAGAATATCTATATGTTTGTAAAACTAAATTGAACGATTATGAGCAGACTCTCTGAAGCATACGAAAAATGGCTTGCTGTCCAGCCGCTTTCCGAGCTGGACAGAAGGCGATTGGACAGGAAATTCATGCTTGACTTCAATTATAACAGCAACCACATAGAAGGTAATACGCTTACATACGGCCAGACCGAAGTACTTCTTCTTATGGGAGAAGTCATTGGCTCTGCAAAAATGAAAGATCTTGAAGATATGAAGGCGCATAACCTTTGCCTCGCTTTGATGAAAGAAGAGGCGGCAACAGCCGACCATCTGTCCGAGTCCTTTGTCAAGAGGCTCCATCAGGTGATGCTACGCGAAGATTACACTGTCTACCGTGAACTCCCTGGAGGACGGCAGACCAGCTACGTTGTTCACGCCGGAACATACAAGACAAGGCCAAATTCAGTCATCACACCCACAGGTGAGCGGTTTGAGTATGCTTCCCCCGAGGAGACGCCATCATTGATGTATGATCTGATAGAATGGTATAACCTGGAAGAGAAGGCTGGGAATCTGACCCCCATAGAACTGGCTGCATTGTTTCACTACCGTTACATACGGATCCATCCGTTCGAAGACGGGAACGGCCGTATCGCAAGGTTGCTGGTAAACTTTATTCTGTTTCGTCACGACTACCCTATGGTAGTAGTTCTTAGCAGGAAAAAGAAGGCCTATCTGAACGCATTGGGACAGGCTGACATCAATGTCGGCATCATCCCATCAGATGGGGCGCACGCAACGATAGAACAGATACCGTCCTTTGTACACTATATGACGGAGCTGATGATTTCCGATATTACTCAGGATATTGCATTTTTAAGTGCAGATCCTGCGACGACCTGGTGGTACAACGGAGAGACCGTTAAATTCAGAAGCCCTCGAACTGCAGTGCTTTTATCGCATCTTCAGCAGAATCCAAAGGCCACTATCGCCGAATTGTCATCAGCGCTTGAGATAAACAAATCCGCTATCCAGAAACAGTTGTCGACCCTTGATGGGAAAGGATATATCACTAAAGATCCGGACTCCAAAGCGTGGAGAGTCATCGCAGTTCCTACCACCAAATAGGGTGGTAAAAATCACATAAGTGGTACAAGCCTGTGAAGATTAATTTCTCATCTACTATAAAAATTTACCGACTTATTGGAATGTAAAAAATCCTGTTTATCATCTATTACTTGAATTTGGATGCAATATCCATCCTCTCATGCAGGATTCTTACAATCTCTATGTCACCATTTTCAACCAGTCGGTAGAATATCAAATGCGTATGACAGCTTCTGCGATAGAGACCGGGGTGAATTTCAACATACTCTGTGAGATGGTACTTAGCCATTGGAGTGTGCAGCTTTGAGCTCTTTGAGATGCCT
>JAKSJT010000441.1 GCA_024402125.1 Bacteroidales bacterium | reverse complement strand
ATCAAGGACTTGGAGAAATCTTATTCATACATCGGGCATATTCATCTTGATGTTGACCCAATATAGCCCATTTTTCTTGTGGAACATTCCACAATTTTTTCCTAAATTTGCATTTTACGGGAACTAGCTCCCGTTATTTACGCAAATGGGCAAAGTAATCGCAATAGCCAATCAGAAAGGCGGTGTTGGAAAGACAACAACCGCTATAAATCTCGCTGCATCACTTGCTGTACTCGAGAAGAAGGTCCTCATCATTGATGCGGACCCTCAGGCCAATACTACATCAGGTCTTAACTTCGAGCCGGACAATGACCAGAAGAGAACACTATATGAGGTGATGATCGGAACAATCGACATCCATGATGCCCTGATTCAGACAGAAATGGCAAGACTTCATATGATCCCATCTCACATCAACCTTGTTGGTGCTGAGATTGAGATGCTTGAGGCTGAAGACAGGGAATCAATACTCAAAAAGGCTCTCGCCCCTATCCGTGATGAATACGACTATATCATAATAGACTGTTCTCCTTCCCTTGGACTGATTACAGTCAACTCCCTCACTGCTGCGGATTCAGTCATTATCCCAGTACAGCCGGAGTTCTTCGCTCTTGAAGGTCTTGGAAAACTTCTTCAGACAATCCGTATTGTCCAGAATGGAGTTAACCCTTCCCTTACAATCGAAGGATTTGTCGTTACTATGTTTGACGGTAGAACAAGAGTTCACACACAGGTTGTGGGTGAACTTAGAGAGTGCTTCAATGACATGGTGTTCAAAACCATCATCCAAAGAAACATCCGTCTTAGCGAGGCTCCATCACATGGAAAGCCTATCATCCTCTATGATGTCATGAGTAATGGTACAACCAATTACCTTAACCTCGCTAAAGAAGTACTGGACAAAAACGAACCTTCAAACGAATAATCATCATGGCAAAAGAACAAAGAGGTTTAGGAAAAGGCCTTAGTGCACTTCTAGGAGATACAGCTGACCTCAGCCAGCTCCGCAAACCTGTCGGATATGTTAACAAGGAAGTCGTTGGGACAAAGGAAAGTCAGGGAACTGCTGATATCCTCCGTATTCCTATCGACATGATTGAGCCGAACCCTTTCCAGCCTCGAATGACATTCGATCAGGAGGCTCTTGAAGAGCTCGCATCAAGTATCCGTACTTTGGGCCTCATCCAGCCTATCACAGTCAGAAGAAAGGATTCAGGAAAGTATCAGATCATCAGCGGTGAGAGAAGATACAGAGCCTGCCGCCTTGCCGGCATGGATATGATTCCGGCATACATCCGTGACACAAATGACCAGGGTATGCTCGAAATGGCAATTGTCGAGAATATCCAGCGTCAGGATCTTGACCCTATCGAAATCGCAATGAGCTACGAAAGACTCATTGAAGAGTGTGACCTCACCCAGGAGCAGATGGCTGATAGAGTCGGAAAGAAGAGAGCATCTGTTACCAACTACTTGCGACTCCTCAAACTCCCTGCAAAGGTTCAGCATGACCTCAAGGTTGGTATTCTCAGCGTCGGTCACGCTAAGGTTATCCTCGGAGTAGAAGATCCTGCAATCCAGGAGAGTCTTTGTGACGAAGTCATTAAGGAGAGACTCTCTGTCCGCCAGCTTGAGGAGAAGGTACGTGCCTTGAACAACCCTTCCAAGCCAGCTAAGGAAGTCAAGCAGCAGGAACTCCCTGACGAGTACTACAAGGTACTTGAGCATATCGGAAAATTCTTTGAGAACAACATCAGCCTGAAGCGTACTTCATCAGGAAAGGGTACAATGACAATTCGTTTCGATTCAGACGAGGAAGTTAAGAAGTTCCTTGCCGCACTTGAAGAATCAAAGCTCTAGTGAACAGATTTCTAGCCATATTATTCTGTCTATTCGTGTTTTCCGGAATTGCGTCTGCGCAGTTCAAGGAAGAGGCGTTTACACAGACATAT
>JAKSJT010000440.1 GCA_024402125.1 Bacteroidales bacterium | reverse complement strand
CTACCGACATTCCGGTAGACAATCCATCTACTGTTCCAATTGAATCAAGTGAAGAGCAGCCGGAAACATCTCCTGCGCCTGTCGTCAAGGAATCCTTCTCTGACTTTTATGCCGAGGTCAATGCAGACTGGATTGCTGCACATCCGTTAGAGGATTACGAATTGAAAACCAGCAACTTTCGTGAAACAGATAGCGAAATCACGAATACACTGATTGCATTTCTGGAAAACACCGATCCCGCCACGCTTTCAGAAGACAGTCCTCACTATAAATTGATTACTCTTTATCACCAGTCTTTGGAAGCACTGGAGGATGAGGAAAATTCCATGGCCCGCATCAAAAGTTACACTGATGCTTTTCAGAATGCTTCCTCTGTGAAAGAGTTCTCAAAGTTGTTCTACGATAAGACAAATTTCCGTTCTAACAGCCTTTTCTATCTGCGTTATGAGGCCAATACCCGCGGCTACTATATTCCCACGCTCTATGCATATCCTCTGATGGAGCGCTTCTGCGGCTTTACGGAAGAGGAAAAGGAAATCTTCATCAAGCATACCTCAAAACAGCTGATGATGCTTGGTTACTCCGAAAAGGATGCCACCCGAATGGCAGAAAATACCATGAAGGTGAATGACATGGTTTTCAAAAGTTATGAAAAAGATGACGGTTACTACTATTACATTACTGCGGAGACTTTAAAGGAAGAGCCTTGCAGCATTGATCTGGTGGATATTCTTACTTCCTTCGGGTTTGATGTTCCCAAGAACCTGTACATGAGCGGTGAGGATGGTTTCTGGTGCAACAACGGCTATCTGGATTTGTTGAATGATCTCTGTTCCAAGGAAAATTTCCAGGCTCTGAAGGATTATTCCACGGTAGAAATGATGAGCTATCTGGCTGTGTTCGCCAGCCGGGAATTGAATCAGGAAGGCAATGTCATGGTAGCAGAATTCTGCGGTCTTTCCGAGGAAGACGCGCGCAAAGAACCTCTGAGTGACACCTGGAAGCAAACAGCCGCCTTAAACATCTGCCTTGGAGTAGACAATGGCAACCTCTCTCAATATTATGCTGACAATTTTATCTCTCAAGAAGACTATGATAAACTCACTGATTATTTGGGTCGCATCCAATCCGCCTTTTCCGAAATCGTGGACGAAGCAGACTGGCTGACTCCCCGTCTGCGAGAACGTCTGAAAGTTAAGGTAAAGACAATCAAACTGATTTGGGGTAGTTTCCCTGAATACAACACCTTCGAAGGTGTGAAGCTGGCAGACAATGCCATTGATAGTTGCCTTGCTCTCTCCAACAGCAACATGGATTTCCGCAGAGATCATGTTCTGGGCCAGCAATTTGTAAATCCCGAGTTTTTTGATTTGAATGTGACAAATGCTTGCTATCTGGCTGATACAAACTCCATAGCTATCTGCAACGGTATGTTTGTCAGCACCAATGCTCGCTTCAGCGAGTCCTTCGATGAGTGGATGAGCTGCTTCGGTAACACTCTGGCGCATGAAGTAGGTCACGCCTTCCAGTCAAATAACATTGACAGAATGAGCAATGGCCTCTACGAAGACACCTTCTTCGACGAAGAGCAAAAAGCGCATTATTGGTCCTATTATGAGGATATTTATGAGAAATACAGAGGTATCCTTACCAGCTACGGCAATCGTATCAACGCCGGCAGATGTTCTCATGAGATTTTCGCCGATTTGTTTGGTACAAAGGTTTGCCTCCGCATTTTAAGCCACGAGGATAATCCGGATTATGATACCTTCTTCAAAACCTTCGCCAGAGATTACGCCAGTGTCTCCCGTCCCGGCGTGGAGTCTTATATAACCAGAAATGACAACCACCTGCCTGACCACGAGCGTGTGAACGCAATTCTCAGTCAGTTCCCTGAATTCTACGAGACCTACGACATCAACACCTATGGTATTTCCTATGTACCTGAGGACCAAAGAATCGACCTG
>JAKSJT010000044.1 GCA_024402125.1 Bacteroidales bacterium | reverse complement strand
ACTTGGTCTCTCTTCACCATCCCCTACAAGATGAAGTTTCCAGTCTTTATGATCAATAAGACTCCAAGCATCAATAAGTTTACCGAGATCCTTTTGGAAATTATAGCGACCAACTGCAATGACAGTCTTTGAATCTAATGAGGATGGTGTATCAAGAGAGAATGTCCTCGCATTTGGTATAACCTGAATATTAGAAAGATCACCCCAATACTTCTTGTCCTCGTTAGTTAGAACTATGAATTTATCAAAACGAGAGACTGTTTTCAGATCATTCTTGCTTCTAAGCTTGTCAGCCAAGGCCCATATACCTTTTCTTCCATACTGAATTCTTTTGAATCTTGAGAAATGAATTTCCAGGACTTTCTTGCTTCCATCCTTAATCCTAGGAAGAAAAGATGCATCATTACAAAACATAGATACCACAATATCAGCCTTTTCTTTACGGAGAAGTGCTGATAGTCTCTTTCTATGCTTCAATTGCTTGAAAGGATAATGGATCAGTTTATTAATAAAGGATTTTCCGTTATTATCCTCATAGTTGATTCCTAAATCCACGAAACGGATACGTTTGTCAAAAGCAAAGGCATTATCCTGCCCACGCTGATCTGTAGTAACAATCAACACATCGTTACCATCCTGGCATAGTGCATTGGTTTTATTTGCCAATACCCTTTCCATTCCTGCCGGCCTATAAGTTCCAGCTATGCAGTAAATTATTTTCATTCTCCCTCAGAGCTCTCCAGTTGGTTCTCTTGTTCTTCTTCGACAGGTTTCTCCATCATCAAACCTATGCATATATACAAGGCAAACTGAAAGAACACGTCAGTTGCCACTTTCATCCATACAATAAGACCTGTAAATAGAGTGAAAATGATGAGACCCTTATACTCCTTTAGGAGTTTTATTGACATCTGTGTGCATTTTAGGAAGAAACCAGCAAAAGCACCCAGGCCGATCACTCCGAAATAGAAGATAAATCGAATATATCCAATGTCAGTATCCATATAATAGCCCTGTTTGTTCTGTCCCTGCCAGATGAAGTTAGGGTCATTATAGTATGGATTGGTGAAATAGCCGTCACCTATAATCCAAGTCTTTATCTTAGTTGGCCATTTTACCATGTTCTGCAATGTTTCATTAGATGCAACGGAGTATTCACCTCGCTCGAAATAGTTGAAGAAACCTTCGAAAGCGAATCTTATCCAATGTCGTACTCCTGCATCGTGGTTATACTCATATATAGCAAATACAACACCTACAACAAAAACTGCAAATCCAGACATTAGTATTCTCAAAGTAGACTTGCTTATTTCAACACTAGAATAATCATGTGTCAAGAAGAGATATCCTATAGAAAGTCCTATACCGACATAAGTAGTGCGTGCAATCATACTACCAACAATAGCAATTACCACATAACTAAGGATATAAAGCACCGAACTTAACAAAGTCATAGTCCGCCTATTTTTCTTAAGCAAATATGCTATCATAATCAAGCACAAAGAGAAATGAATACCTGCGGTATCAAGACCGCATCCGATTCCATACAGACGCTTGATTTCGTGCATAAATTGAGTTCCTCGGACAATTCTAGTATCAACAAAATTTTGAAGAGCAGGATTATTATCAATCCACAAGGCAAGAAAACATTGAATAACACTTACCGCAACCAAATATTCAGCTACAATCTCAACATCAATTCTTCCATGGACTGACTTTATTACATAGCACATAACAAAAGCGGAACTCAACCACACCGCCATTGAAGTAATGTAGGTTGCATACGCTGTATCAATAGTACCGTTAAATACCATTGCAAACAATGCGATAAGCGAAATGATTGCGGACCATGCAGCAAGAGTGATGATTGGTTTCGATACTGTCAGATCCTTGCTTTTCAACATCTCCCAGCCCAATATTACAAGGCCAACAGCGGCCATTACCATCTTGGTATTATATCCTCGAGGCAAAAAGAACGGGTCAAATGAATAATAGAAAAAACTGACTACTACTAGTGTAAATGCTATTAATATTAATTTCTTTAGCATATTATCTATCTATAAAGTATGCCGTATACAAACCTATATACAAGCAAATAATACAATCTTACTCCAAGCCATAGTTTCTTGGAGGCCATCCACTGAAGAACCTTTGTTCTAAACGGCATGTTATCATTACTAAGTATGTATCTATTAGCTTCCGGATACCATTCAGACCACATCTTATACTGAGCCTTGTCATTGGATATAATAAAAGGAAGCTTGATACTTAGTTTAAATAGCGATATCTCCTTCTCGTACTTGTCTCCGAACTCTTTCTGCAGATAGTTGACTGTGCGGTCCACATTATACTTTATGTCGACAAGATGCTTCTCTGATGTTGTATTTGAGAACGCTGCAGTGTTGAGTTTAACATAATGATACAGACCTTCAGCCACATGATCCACCTGCTTAGCCTGTGACACAATCTGAATCATAGTCATATCCTCACCCATTCCATGACCATCAGGGAAGATGATTCCATTATCTGTATATAATGAACGCTTGACAAGCTTATTCCACACATTGAACTTCATACTTCCACTAAGGAATCCCTTAGTTAGGACATCTTCAGGTGAAGAATAGGTTGGATTGCTCATATATCTCTCATTCTTCTCAAATGACAGGAAGAAATCACAATACACAAAATCAGCCCCTGACTCCATAGCGGCACCATACATCTTTTCCAGGATAGTTGTATCCACCCAGTCATCACTATCGCAGTGATAAATGAAATCACCAGAGGCTTCAGCCAAACCAGTATTTCTAGCAGAAGGAAGGCCCTTGTTCTTCTCGTGAGTAATTATCCTCGCATTTCTTGATGGATATCTCGAGATAACATCACGAACAATATCCATGCTGCTATCTGGAGATGCATCATCTACAAAGATGAACTCCACATCCTCAAGTGTCTGCTCCATCAAAGAAACAGCACACCTCTCAACGAAAGACTGTACCTTAAAAACAGGTATTACAACCGATACTTTAGGCATACTTCTTTCTCGACATTAAATAGCAGGCAAGATTAAAAATCGGATATCCGCTAAGTGACATAAACTTATATATAAAAGGATACTTCTTGTCTGCAAAATGGATATGCTTTCTAAACTTGACAGATTCCTTGTAAGCCTCCTTTATTGCCTTCTCAACTTTCTGCCTGTTTTCAGGAGTCAACTGACTACCATATGCATACAGCTTTATCTTCAAGCTGATTACAGTACGGAGATAGTTTTCCTCAATTATCTCCTGCACAGGAGTTGGAATATCGTATGAATCCTTGAGCTGAACCATCTGATGGCAAGTAGTGAGGTATCCGATCTGATTTGCACTGAACTTCTTTGTGATGCTCTCGTCATTTGCCTTGTAGATATAATATCCACCACAGAATACTACGCTCTCGCTATTAAGAAACAGCACTCTTCTATAGTACTCATCCTCACTGAATGTTCTTAGAAGAACAGGATCATCACCACAGGCATGTTTCTTAAGAAGATCAGACTTCCACATGAGATATCCATGCATAGTTGACGGTATGAAAGTCTTTGAGAATGCCTCAAGACCTGTCATCTCTGTTGAAATAGTATATCCATACGCTTTGTTCCAGTCAAATGATCTTGTTTCTGAGATCTCACAGATACAATTCGGAACAATAATATCAGCCCCTGTTGCCTTAGCCTTATTCACGCACTCTTCCACAAGATCTGGTGAGAATGCATCATCGGCATCGAGATTAATAGCATACTCGCTGTCCATAGCAAGATACGCTGTCTTTCTAGCTGCTGCAACGCCACCATTCTCCTGGGAGATCACTTTGATTCTCTTGTCCGAAGCTGCATACTTGTTAAGGATCTCCAGAGAGTTATCCTTTGATCCATCATCGACACAGATAAGTTCCCACTCAGTATAGGTTTGTGCAAGAAGTGACTGAAGAGAATAATCTATTGTCTTGGCCGCATTATACACTGGCATAACAACGGTCACAAAAGGTCTACCTACTTTTTCCATACGAAATCCTTTGCTTCGAACTTATGCATTTTAACAAGCATCTTATTGGTGAAAGACTTCATATATGAATCAATCACACAACCTAGAGTCATCTTGCTTCTGTTGATTCCTCCATAGACGGGAGCAATGACGGTATCAAGTTCTGATCTGTTCTGGTCAGCAACATGAGGATACAGAGCCTTTATCTTGACTCCGAACTTTCTTATTGCTCTCCAATCATCAGCAACATGCCAGTTGCCTAGATCAATGAGTAATTTGGCTGCTGCCCTATTTATGAAGTATGACTGAGTACAAACAGCATCATGCACTGATGCCAATTCGTAATCCCCAGCGAGTGGAAGTCTCTTTGTGTACCAATAATCTCCTGACAAGAGAAGAATCACAGGTTCGTCTGTTGTCAGCACTTTAGCTATATCAGGAAGTATCTCAACAAACTTGTCAGTCTGCCAGACAAGGTCATCTTCCAAAAAGAGTGCATACGGAAGAGTTGAGTCAAGAAGCATCTTTGCACATGTCTTATGAGACATGGTACAGCCGATCTCGCCTCTACGGAGTTCTCTTCCATAATGCTTCAAAGCAATATCCTGACGGAAAATCGAAGACACTTCTTCCTCGCTCATTTTTCTTCCGTCAACAGCCTTGATAAACTCGACATCAAAGCATGAAAATGGAGCCATAATCTTCTCCATATACTCTCGTCTGTCAAGTGAAGTCTCAAGATTAATGATGTAGGTTTTAATTTTCTCCATAGTTTACTTCCTCCCGACAATAAAATATCTTGCCAAAATCTTTATTCTCTTCATAAGTGGCAACTTATCAAGTTCATTGAACTTGCTTTCGTAGAAATCCATATACCACTTCTCATCAAAGATTGGAGACTTTCTATAATACTCCCACCATATGTCATAATGATGGCACCAAGTCTTCCATGGTTTATCGCCATTGTAATGGACAATGCCTTTTTTAAGTGCATACTCCACTTCTTGCTCTCCAAAGTCCTTAACCATCTCATCTCTCTGGTTGACCATAAGTCCGTACAGGAAATTAGTCATGCAGTATGCAGGAGAAAGTCTTTTGAATCTTCCAGTACAAGCGATATTGATAATATCCATATCCTGCTGGAACCAGTCTTTCTTTGCCAATTCCTTAAACTCTGCGATCTTGTTATCTTTCAGGATCTGCTTAGAATTGATGACAAGGTTTCCGGAGTAGTGATATCCCTTGTGCCAATCGATATTTAGAGTTTTTGTACAGTAGTTCTGAATCCACTCTCTTAATCTGGAGCCAGTATCTACGCCACCAAAATAGTTATCTCCGAGGTCCATTTCGTAATACTTGGTAAGATCATCTCTAACTATTACATCGACATCTGAATAAAGAAGCTTGTCATACTCAGGGATAAGTTCCGGAGAAAGGAGTCTATAGTAGCAGGTCTCAGGGATTCCTCTAATTTCATATGCCCCCATAAACTGGCCTGAAACTGCCCTGAATGTAATCTTACAGTTAGGATAAGCCGCTGGAATCTTCATCAGGTCAGAATCCTTGAAATCATACTTATCTGCGTGAAGAATAAAGATATCGTAGAATGTATCCGCAGACGCACTCTCCATAAGTGAAGTGAGGCAGACGCAAGCCGGCATTATCAGCTTGTCATCGAATGTAAACAGAATAGGAACTGTATGCATAACCTACCACACTTTAATAGAACCTTCCTCAGTATGAACTGTAATGTTCTTCGGAAGACTCATATATGTTGGGCCGAAGTGCTTTGTAAGATATGCAGCCGTATCAGCAGGTGCATTGAACTCTGCATCTTCGAACTTTATTCTCTGAACCGGGAAAATCATATCAGCGGTCTTTTCCTGAAGGAAATTCACACCATATGTGTGATGAATCCTTCCCTTAGGGAAGAATACAGACAAACCTCTGAATATCGGAAACAATATCTTCAAAAGGAAGAATCTGCTCATCTTATAGATCACTCTTCCAAGTCCTTTCTTAAGAACCATACCGATGCACATTCTGTTGAAAAGATGTGCTGCTGGAGCACAGAAACAGAATGCTGACTCCTCCATAGGGAAGATATCAATAAAGAGTCCCTGGTTCTTGAATGTCTTATTTATTACTGGAATTTCCTCAAGGTGTGAGTTCTTGTCTCTAACCTTAGAGTAGAGATATACGTAATTCTCCTCTGTCCTTTCGTCCTGAAGTTCTAGATTTGATGGAAGCTCCTTCGGAAGAATCTCCATAAGCTTCTTATAGTCCTTACGCATAACAGCTATGTCGAGATCATCATCCCATGGAATGAACCCTCCGTGACGAACTGCTCCTAAAAGTGTTCCGCAGGTAAGCCAGTACTGTATTCCATGTTTCACACAAATCTCATCGACGCTCTTAAGAATTTCGAGCATTCGAAGCTGCGCTTTTCGAAGGTCCGACCCGTCTGGGCTATATTTGGCCCTAAGTGCAGGCGTGTCAATTGTATTCATATCGTTTATAGTTTAGTTGGGTAATTTCTAGCGAACCTCGCGCCTTTTCTGAACAAAGATACAATTTTCATAATTAGAACATCCAAACTATAGAGAACTTTTGCATATTGATAGTCTCTAAGCTTGATAAAAAACTTATCATATGGAGTGTCCTTATATCCTGATCCGTTCTTAAACTGGAGATAATCAAGCATAATCCTAGGAGGAAGAAGTTCATTAAGGACCTGTTCTCTCTCCTTGTCTACAAGAGCCTTATTTGTTGAGCTGATTCCATCACAGTCAAAGTCAGATACGATGTCATCGATAAGTGTATACGAAGAGTTTTCCAGAATCAAAGTAATTATAAAAAACTTCCAATCTGATACAATCTTTAGAGACTCATCAAAAGGATGCTTTACAAGAAGTCCCTTCCTTGTAAATGTTGCTGGATGAGGAACGCTTCCCGTGTAGAATCTTTTAAGTGTAATTGGATCTTCCACATCACTTGTAGTTCCTGCGTTAAGGAAAAGAACCTTACCGATAACAAAGTCTTTTTCCGCAAGATTAGGAATAACCTTTTCTATAGCATCTGGAGAGTGCAGACAATCTCCAGAATTCAAGAAGAGGATATAATCACCGGAAGCAAAGCCAACACCCTTGTTCATGGCATTATAGATTCCCTTATCCGGTTCACTTACCCACTTGTTGATCTTCGAGTCATTCTCCTTCAAGAAAT
This sequence comes from Bacteroidales bacterium, assembly GCA_024402125.1. Lineage (GTDB taxonomy): Bacteria > Bacteroidota > Bacteroidia > Bacteroidales > UBA932 > Cryptobacteroides. The sequence goes on along the minus strand of JAKSJT010000044.1, from coordinate 6,639 downwards.
CGGCAGTTCCATCCTTGGACGCCCCGTCCACAACAATATACTCGAACTCAGACCTTGCTGTCTGGCTTGATATCGATTCAAAGGTCTGCTTTAACCCTTCAATGTTATTATAGCAGATTGTGATGATTGAAAGTTTCATATTGCATAGTTTTGAGTTTATCTTCTATTTGATGAGCTTTTTTACATTTCCATTCAGATAATCAATCCATTTTGCATAAGCTCTTGATACGAAATAGATAACTACCAGTAGTATCGGAAGATACAATAAGTATCTCATTGTTGGACCGACCCCACTTAGGAAACCACAAGTATGCTGCAAGAAATAAACGAATGTATATACAATCCAGAAATGTGACAAATAGATTGAGAAGCTGGAATCACCCAACCTAGAAATAAAAGATCCTGCTTTACCTGCAATCCAGTTCTGGTTTTGTTCAATAGCTAAGAATAGATACACCGAAACAATACTGATAGTAACAGGTGCTATCATATATGATGCTTTGAATTTCAGCACGAAAACAAGATAAGTCAATACAAGAAAAGCAGCCGCTTTTGGAAGGTAGAATCTAATTCTTGTATCTCTGCTTAAATCATACAGAGAGAAACCAATCACAAAGGATGGGAGCTGATTCAAGAAATGGAAATATTTAGCGCTTCCTAATATGCAATAGGACTCCTGGCCATAACCCGATATTCCTATCAAAGCCCAGCACACTAAGGTTATAGCTGAAGGGAAAAGAAGCCACCTGTACTCTCGCCACAATCTGTTCTTTTCATAGAAATACACCTTTGACAGAAGTGGGTACAAACAATATAGAACCATCAAGGTTCCGACAAACCATCCACCACAGACAACTGCATTCATCGGCTTGTATAATGGCAGGACACCATGAAGCAAAGATATGTTAAGTGCGACATATACAGGTTCTGGATCTAACTTCAATGTAACATGGCCCAAAAACCGAATAGATATCCAATAAACAATAAAGCCAATAATCATTGTACTCCAATAGGTTGGTGCCAATGACAGGAAACGTTTCTTGAGGAATGGTAAAACTTCGATCTTTTTGCCTGAATTCGATAAGCAAAGGCAATAAGCTGACAATAAGAAGAAAGCCTGACATCCCATCTGGCCGAAACTTAGAATTGTCTTAAGTCCAGGGAGCATTCCGTCAAAGCTCAAAGTCGTATGCACCAAGACGATACCGACAATAGCAAGCCCCCTAAGGAACGATACGGTTTGTGACCTCATAACAGTTTTTCCAGTTTAGTTTATTTCTAGAATCATCAAATACCTAGTCTCTCTTTTTGCAAATCAGCGGCGTGCACCAATCATAAGCAAACTTGAATATGTATGAGCTTATAACTACTACTACCAGATATACAATCAATCCTGTCCACTCACTCATCGGAATAAACTTCCTGAGGTAATTCACTACAATCATGATAGGGCTATGGATAAGAAGCATCTCATATGTTATTCCACCTAATGATGAGCAGAGATTGAATTTCAATAGTTTCTGCATAAGAGAACCCTCTATTAGACATGCCAAAACAATAACAGCAATAAAAAGAAGAAGGAAATTGTCCGAGTAGTTATTCCCGTCAACTCTGAATTCTACTGAAACGAAAACTAGAATCAACAAGAAAGACACTATTGCCATAATATCAATTAGAAGATGATTTGCTTTAAGATAAGCCTCCTTTTTATTGACGATGTCGCACATTATCACTCCGAGTGCAATACCCGAATATGCTCTAAGAAGTGGGATGAACAATCCTCCTGTATATGCATGGTAGAAATCAAATGTTCCCTGCGTTGTCAGATATGTATAACCTAAAAGGGAACCAAATGGCAGCAATACTTTTAGCGACAGGCTCTCATTATAGCTTAATAGGCAAAATACCAAACTGCTTCCGACAACCAAAGCACCTACATACCAGAGAGGAGTACACAATCCCCTAAATGACAGTCCCGTTCCCTGAAGCATCAATGAATCAGAAAAAAGGCGCATTGTATAATTACCTATACTGAAGTCAACATTCTGCATTATCATCCAGCATAGATAGACTAGCCAATAAATGACAAGAGCAACAAAGTATTTGCCCCAAAGTCGTTTAACTCTGCCTAGAGTATAATCCAGTGGGTCCAATTCCTTGTTTTTTGAAAACGACTTATAAAGGAATATACCTGATACAATAAAAAAGAACTCCACTCCTATGTATCCGTGCTGGAATCTAGGTCCTGACTGTATTCCATAATGATAGATACAGATAAGTACAATAAAAAAGAAGCGGAAGAAATCTATACTTGTATTTCTGCTATTTACAGATGTCATAGAATAATTAGTTTAAGTTATTAGCGACCTCCGAGGAGATACTTATTCAGAATGTTTATTCTCGATGTCACAATAGTCATGACAAGACACATGATAAGTATCATTGCAAATGCGCAAATCCACCAAATTATTGTAGGTTGAGCTACCACCTTTGTAAAATGATGATATAGACATAAAGAAATATCCTGGAAGCAATAAATACCCATCGAGTAAACTCCCAGAAGCCCCATTATATTACCAACTCTTGTTTCTTTACTAAGCTGCCCTTTTAACCACTTGACTGATGAAATGATAAAAACCGATCCGGCAAGTCCAATCACCAGGCGGAAACAATTGTACCAGAGCTGTCCAATGACAGATATCCCATCCAGCAAACTGGTCCCGGACTTATATACCAAGAAATCAGGTGTAAAGAAACATAGTAGCGCGATAAATACAACTAGACTTATAGGCACAACAATGTTGATCCTTTTATCCAATTGTACAAGACTTTTGAACTTATTTGAATAATATCCAAGGCAAAAGAAAGGATACATGAACGCAATGAAAGCACCCATGGGCTGATTAGGCAGTAGGCACAAGACAAGACATAATAGAACATCTACCCCTACATGATTCCAACGGTACTTATTCTGTAGCACTTTTATTGCCGCAAAGATTAACAGATCCCAAAGAAACCACAAGGTGTTTGGAAGCCTGTGTAAATAATCATGAGCTATACTTTTTAATCCCAAAGGAGGTCTGACTGCAAGAATTGTATTAAAGAGAGTAAAAAACAGAATAGGAACAAACAGACCTCTGATTTTAGCTTTCAATATTTCCGGGCCATTCCTATGGGACTCTGTATGATAGTAGAAATAACCACTAATCATCATGAACAAGGGCATATGGAAGGAATAGATGAATAGGAACAACGGGTTATTGTAATAATCTCCCGAATCTCTATACCAAAAGCCTCCGCCATATTCAATTGCATGCCCTAAAATGACCAACAATATAGCAAGACCTTTAATTATATCCCAAAACCTATCCCTCTGCATATGTTACTTTGTGTGCATCTTCTTATACATATTGTACAAAGGATACAAATGCATTAATGTCAGTATATAAAAAAACTTATTTCGAGTTGTAACACACGGGCAAGACATCACCTTACCATTAATTTCACTAAAGGCTGACTGCCAAAGCTGATAGAACTGCTTCTTGTTGATATATTTCAACAAAAAATTCTTCGCTTTGAGTTTTTTGGCCACAATCAGGTCTTGGTACTTACCCCGATCTCCATGTATCTCAATTATTTCAAATACCTTTTTTAGATTGTCAACCAACTGGTTAAATTTAGCTATACGAGTTTCCTCATCTGAGACGGCGAGAAATGATAAAGGGTATCTATAATACTTGTAAAATGGTTTATTGATAACACCGAGCTTCTCGCAGGTATAGAAATACTGGATTGAATAAACAAAATCTTCGCACATGCTTTCTGATGGATACACGAACGAGTCTTCGAACACACTCCTTCTAACCAGTTTATTGCATACGCTTGTCGAAATTTTGTCAGTCAGCATCTCAAATATCATATCATCTTTCAGATGCTGACCCATATACACTGACGAGCCATCAGGATATAGCTGAACAAAGTCGAACATAACAAGGTCAAGATTCTCGCGTTCTGCCTTATTATAAAGCTCTTCATATGTTTCGAGTTCCACTTCATCATCCCCGTCACACTTGATGACATAATCTCCTGAGATATGTTTTAGTCCTTCAGCCAAAGCCTTAGCCTGTCCTCCATTCTCAGGAAGACTAATCACTTTCACTTGGCTCTCTCTATAAGAAAAAAGATTTATGGTATTATTCAACACTGACAAGGAGTTGTCTGTCGAGCCATCGTCCACGAATATATACTCCATATCTTGAAGTGTCTGTCCCAACAAACTGCGGGCACACCTCTCGATATATGGTTCAACATTGTAGAATGGAACAATTACACTAACCTTTGGCATGAGAATGAACGGTTACTTTCCTATCAGTTTCTTAACAAATGACTTTATTTTGCCTGGGATACCTTTAGACAATGATTTAAGGAACTTGTACTTTAGTTTATCCTTCTTTGAATGCCAGCTACCCTCAAAATGATGAATTACTACAGTATTATCTGTCAATCTGATTATTCCATCGTAATATGACTTAGGACAGAAATAGTCCCTCGGATAGATAGTGATAATTCCTGGGAAATCCTGGAATGTATTGTCTCCTCGGAATCCGAGTTCAAGCATATACTTGTAGATGGTGACAACATTCACTGTCTGATCCATTGTTCCATCCTCAAGGATGAAATGACGGTCAGTATAATAGTCCAGATTATGCTTAACCCATTCACCACCCTTTTCACTGGCCATGATTCCAGTTGTCACCTTATCTGTTTCATACCCACTGAATGCTGTATGATGAAGGAATGGATCATATGACTTCAAAACTTCGACATCGGTATCCATATAGATACCACCATCCGAATAAAGAGCATAAAGTCTTACCACATCAGCAACAAAGGCATATTTCTTCTTCTCATATGCCTCTTTGGTATATGGATACAAGTTAAGGTCGAAATTGCTTTCATTCCATTCCTTGATCTCGTAATCCGGAAGTTTTTCTCTCCATGACTGGATGCATTTTTTTGCTAATGGAGACATCTCTCCATGGCCAAACCAACAGTAGTGGATAATTTTAGGTATCATATGTGTTTAGATTATTTATTCAGAATCGAGTCGATAATACTATCTGAAGCAATTCCATTTGGCGGCAACAAGTAATTCTGATAGAATGCACCGCGTTCCGACTTCATATCATCTTTGCCATTGATAACATTGATGATAAAGTCCTCTATATCTTTCTTGTTCTTTCCCTGATAGTGCATATCCAGGGCTAGCCTAGCAAATTTATTTGTCTTCTCTTCCCTTGGAGTATCATTAACCAGCATCATAACTGGATTCTGGGTATAGTGATACTCAACCGAGAAAGAGACGCAGTCATGAATCATCGCATCGGAATACTTGAACAAGTCAGCGTATTTGCCGAGCTCAAGCTGGGTATTCTCTCGAGATTCCCATTCCTTATAGTACTGTTTAGTCTTCTCCTCTCCCCAGATTTTGATAAGTTTATTCTCAAGCGAAGGATGAGGTTTGAAGGCAATCTGGATATCATTCTTATACTTGTCAGCCATCTCCAGCATGAAGTCACTATACTCCAGAAATGTCGAATATGCCAGATGACCAGTTCCTGGGATAGAGTGATGAGGTGCCCAGATAATCCTTTTCTTACTTTTAGACTGCTCCGGCCATGGATCTTGAAGATTCCCGATGTAGTAATCATCTACATATGGCATTCCAGTGACTATAGCATTTGATGCATTATTGTACATTAGTGCCGCACTACTCTGCCTAGCAAGATCATTTTCAAAATATACCTGCCAGCAGAAATTGAAGAATGCCTGATCAGTCAACCAGTCATCATCCAGTGTATGGAAAGCGTAATGTACATAACAGAACAAGGAATCAAGATTTCTCAAGAAGTCATTCTTTGGTTCTATTACACCATAGTATGGCTGCTGATAGAAAATGATGTCCGGCTTTATATAATCCTTGAGCCTTTTTTGTTTTGCTACTTCAATGTATTGATATCCCTTATCTTCAAGGTACTTCTTTACCCTATCAATCTCACCGTCTCTTCCCGGAGTTGGTACCGCTAACAGCACTGGAGAAAACCTATCATGTTTCATCATGGCATTATACAGGTTTTCTGTTTTCCAGAAGCCCAGTTCTGATATCACGAAAGCAACCTGAATCTTAGATTTTGACCGTGCCCTTCTTACCATAAAAGGTACAGCCAGCTTATATAATCTGTATACAAGCTGATTTTTTATATACGACTTTAATGACTGATGGTCTCTACGAAGTGATTCCATAGTAAAGTTCAGTTATTGTCTTACGACAAGTTTATCAACCCAAACTTTCAAGAATGGGAGTTTTTCTGTTATGATATCAAGCAGTTCTATGAATTTTGAATCTGATCTCAGCACAAAGCAGTATAATGCGCAAGAAACTGTCGCTCCTATAATAAGCATCAAAAGATTATTCAGCCCTAAATAAGTCATTGCAAAGGCTGGTGCACAGCAAAGAACAGACAGGATCAGATACTTGGAAAAGTCCTTCACCTGGTCCAAGTAGCCAAGGCCAAAGAGTTTTCCAGTATAATAAGTATTAATGACAATTGCGATTTGAGAATATATTACTCTTGAAAT